>JBGTEU010000290.1:0-3796 GCA_041747595.1 Bythopirellula sp. | reverse complement strand
CGTAGCTGAGAGAAGGGCAGGTGCGGTGGGACCTTGGCCGACATTGGCTCCCATAAGAATCCCCCGGTAGTCGGGATAGACAACGTTGACCATGGGGATGGGGTCGAGATCGATACGGAAGATCGCAGCCATGCCCTGACTCAAGCCCGTGAAATTGAGCTGCAGTTTGGTCGTGTCGTTATTCACATAATTCGCGGTCACGCCCACGCCGGCATCCGAATAAGGATTGAACATGACCAATTGTCCGTTGAAGCCCATATTCCCCGCGTCCCCCGTGCCGAATTCAAAGCCCGGTTGTTGGATATCGATGACAAACGAGGTAATCGAATTTTGCTCGTTGGAAGTGTTTTGCACCAACATCGCGGGACGATTGCGATCTTGCAGTCGGACCGAGGGATTCTTGCACGACTCTTCGTACTTAATCACGTAAAGTTCCGCGGCGGAGATTTCGCCCCGCTGTTCCCTGAGGATGGCGTCCAAGTAACGAGCACTCTCGCCAATCATGACGTTGTAGTTACCGCTGATGGCGGCATTCGACACGTTCGCCAAACAAGCGACCATGCACAGTGCCAAAAGTGCTGACACGATGCGGTAGTTTCCGAAGAATCTTTGGTATCGAAGTAGCTTCATCATGTGTTGTCTCCCGATGCTGCCGCCTGTCAGTTTGCCTTCCGTTGCCATCCCAGCTTGATGCGATTTGCTTATGCAGTGCATTGCCGAGGCAAAATTCCTAGCGGTGAAATATTGTTGTGATGTTGAACTGTGGATCGAGGAGCAAACTGCATGAAGTGCGTCAAACAGGGGCGTTTGACGGCATTCGAACGGCGTTTGACACGAGAAGTTGCCGTGAGTGACTTTTTACGGTCATTCACTTAGCAAAGAGTTCGCGCACTGTAAGCGTGCCGAATTGTCGGTTTGTCCGAATCTCAACGGCGGCCTAGTGACCGGAATGAGATCGAAGCGAATTGCCGCGGACAACTGATGAACAGTACGGGAGGATCCACTTAACCACGGTGGGGTCTGCGTAAATCGGAGGCTTAAAAAAGCCAAACCTTCGCAGGTGAGATGGTGTGGTGAACCCAGGCAATATCGCCTTTTCGGACAACGACCGAGTCAATTCGACTCGACGCCGATCGAATGTTCATGAGGTCCACTACCCAATCTTGGAAAGTAAAAATACGTGCAAAATGAGCAGGAATGCTCGACACAGGTTTTATACTAACGAGTGAGAGTAACGCTGTCAAATAAATTAATGGTTATCTCGGCGAAATTTATGAGGTTTTTCGATAGGGGGCTTGGGAGCGTTGACGCCTTTGAGGGGGCTTCGTGCATAGATTTCAATAAACGCAAAAAAGCAAAAAAAATGACGCGGCGGGGTCCCCTCTAGCTCCCAGCTTGACCCGCCGCGTCGGAAGTACAGCACCCCTCCCCAGAGGTGCGAACTCACTTCAAGCATAGTTTATTCGACGATGGCAAGACGCTTCGACCGACTCCTATTCGTGTGCGGGCGATTCGCGACCGGAATTTCGCTCAATGCCGATGCGAAATGACAACGCGCGACGTGTGACACGATGTTGATTTTTTGCAACGCGCCGTAGGTGGGAAAATCTCAATCAAGGAATGGCCCGAAAACACTGGGATTATGTTTCTTGCCAGTCCAAGCCGATATCGAGAACACGGGCTGAATGGGTTAAAGCGCCCACGCTGATTCTCTCCACTCCCGTCGATGCGATTTCCCGTAATGTTTCCAGCCGCACACCGCCCGAGGCTTCCAGTTCCACGCCGGGCGCCAAACGGTTCCGCATTTCGACCGCTTCGCGAAGAATCGCCGGCGGCATATTGTCGAGCAACACAATATCGGGGCCAGCCGGCAGCACGGCTGCCAATTGCTCGAGCGAATCGACTTCCACCTCCACCGGCAGCAGGGTTTGCTTCGCGGCACCCTGAGGTGATTGTAAGAATCGACGTACCTCATGCACGGCTGCCGCCGCATCCGCGGGAGTGCCCACTGCCGCGCCTGAGCGTTGGGCTAGGTGGTTGTCTTTAATGAGCACCGCATCGAAAAGGCCCGTGCGGTGATTGTGGGCTCCGCCGCAGCGGACCGCGTATTTTTCCAATCGTCGCCAACCGGGGGTCGTTTTGCGAGTGTCATAAATCCGTGCCCCCGTGCCCGCGACTTCGCTCACAAAACGGCCCGCGAGAGTGGCGATTCCCATGAGGCGCCCGAGCAAATTGAGCAGCGTGCGTTCGACGGTCAGCACATCGCGGACGTTGCCGGTGAGTTCGGCCAACTTCTCTCCGGCGGCAAAGTGTTTGCCATCATCAACAAAGGTCGTGACGTGGAGTCGTGCCTGGGCTTCGGCGAAAACAACGGGGATGGCTAAAAGCCCCGCGGCGATGCCGGGCTCTCGCGCGACGATGTTGGCCGTCCCCTTGCGGTCGCCGGGGACCAAGGCCACGGTCGTCCAATCCTGTTGGCCAGCCAAATCATCGGCGAGAGCCAAACGCACGAGCGCACGGCAATCGCGCTTGAGCGTGTCGTCCCAGGCGATTTGATGGAATTCTTGCATTTGAATGGCCTGGAAGATGTTGGAGAGACAGAGTTTTTGATAACCCAGGGTTTTTGATGACACAGGGCGTTCTGATATATTTGAGTGGTTAGCTCTTCGATCAGCAATCCGAGAAATGTCATTTGATGCGGAAGACGCCAATCAATTCGGAAAACACCTCGACGGGTGTGCTCAGGCAGCCGTGGATCAAGGAGAGCCAGCACCGGAGCTTGCTCTTTCTGGTGTCGAGCTGCTTGCTGGCGCTGGCCGGCTATTGGCTTTATCTGGGTGGCCATCGCGGGCAGCTGATTGTGATCGACCGCGCCGATCCGCTCAGTGCCAAGTATCTGGTCGATATTAATCGCGCCGATTGGTCCGAGATGATTCAACTTCCCGGCGTGGGCGAAACTCTCGCTCAGCGGATCATCGACGACCGCCGCGAACGAGGGCCGTTCCGCGATCTGGAAGAGCTCGACCGCGTCGACGGCATCGGCCTGCGGACACTCGAACGCATCCGACCCTATCTGTTGCCGATTCCCAAGGACACCGATTGGGCGGGGTTGGAACTCGAAACCACCGGCCAAATTCAGTGACAAAATATCTACCGGTAGTAGAACCGTTTCGACAAGCTGGCAGGTAGTGTTCAGGCGCTTCGGATGGGCATTTTCTTATGCGAAATGCCTTGTTCCCCACCCGGCCAAGGGCCTTTGCTATACTGATCGGACGCTGATTCTCGCTCCCGTCGGGGATGCCTCAGTTTGCGAGACCCTCAACCCGGAGGTGAAAGTCAGATGTCATTTCTTATGCCTGTTCGTTCGTTGCGCTGTTTCCTGGCGATCATTGCCTGTTGTGCTCTCGGCAATAAAGCCTCCGCCCAGCCGCTCGACCCCGATGCCTTCAATTCCCTCGGCACGCTCAATCTTTCGGGCGGCAGTTTCGTCTTCGATACCGACACGCTGACGATCCGCGACCTCTCCGGCGGCGGCAACACGCTGCTGTTCACCGGCGTCGCTGACAATCAGGGCGGCGCGGCCGACTACCTCAACGGCGTGTGGGTTCCGGGGTCCATGGGCATCCCCGAAATCGCCGTGTTCACCTTCGACGGCATCGACTTAGCGCCCACGGCCAACGTCAGCATTACCGGGACGCGGGCCATCGCGCTGCTGTCACAGGGCAACGCCACGATCGGCACCCCGCTGTCGGTCGACGGCGGTTCGATCGTGACGGGGACGGCGCCGAGCCCGGGG
>JBGTEU010000289.1:0-1502 GCA_041747595.1 Bythopirellula sp. | reverse complement strand
GATTCATTTGCATCTTTCGTGCCGGGACCGAATTCCACTGGCTGTCAACGGGCCTCCATCCTCGCCGGAGGCGGACGAGTGCAGCATGCATTCCACAGGTGCAGTCATCGGGCAAATTGCCACTTTCCAGCAACGCTTCATGGTGCGAAGTGTAACCACCCCTGCTTTGCTTTAATATAGGGTATAATCCTCAGCCGTCGGCCGGCTCTTCCTTCTTGAAGGAATCGAGGCGGCGTTGGCAGTGGGTCCACTCTTCGTTCGAGCACTCGGTTTTGGAGCACTCGAACTCGCAGATCGCGGAGTCTTTGGGGACCGGTCCGACCAGATGGTCCATCAGGCGTTGTCTCAGGGTGCCGTGACCTTCGTCAGGGCTGCACTTGTCGTCGTTCATCGGTTTCTGGGGTGGGGTGAATGAAATGACGGCCGGTCAGCCGTCGAAATCCTCGGGATTCCTGGCGATCAGGAAGGCGGTGACCTCGGCGACCTGTTTGGGTGTCAGCACTTGGCCCCAGGGAACCATCTTCGCGCCGTTGTGGCCCGGTGAGTCCGCCGGAGTGCCGTCGTTGATGATCTTGAAAATGTCCATCGGCTTGGCTCCGTATTTCCACTCGCCGTCCGAAAGGGACATCCCTGGCAGCGGGACCTTGGTGCCGGCGACGTCCATGGTGGCACTCAGGTCGGTGGCGTGGCAGGCCACGCAGTTGATCGAATAAATCCCCTCGCCCGCCGCGACGATCGCCGGGTCCGTCGCCCACTTGCCGACCAAGGTGGCGTCGTCGAGAGTCGCAAGCGTCGCCGCGAGCTCCGCGTCCTTCTTCTCGTGCAGCGCGCTGATGTTGGCGATGATCTTCTCCTGGTCGGTCTGATAGACGTCCGTGTGATAGTAGAGGACCCAGTAGACGACGAACCAGACGATCGCTCCGTAGAAGGTGAACAGCCACCAGTTGGGAAGCTTCTGGTCGAATTCCTGGATGCCGTCGTATTCGTGCTCGCGGAGCACGACCTCGCCTTCTTCCTTGGCGTAATTGCCGCGTTTGATCTCGGGATTCATGGATCGGATGGGTCTTTGGAATCCTGCAGCGGGAGTTCCGACATGCGCTTGCGTTCCGCCGGTCGCAGGCGCAGGGCCCAGAACATGGCGAAGGCGAAGACGCTGAAGAGCACCCCGAAGGCGATCATCGGGACGAGGTTCGCCCATTCTTCCAAAATAACTCGTTTGAACATGGAGGCAGGGGTTCAGGGGTTGGTCGTGGTTTCGCGCTTGCGGAAGGCATCGGCCCTCTCCGCCACTTTGCGGTAGCTGTCGGGATCGAGCGCTTTCGGAGTTGGCAGGTCGTCCTTGATGATGACCTGATAGGCGCCGAGTTTCTGCATGTAAGCAATCATCGCGACGACCTGGCTTTCCGAGAAATGGCGCACCAGCTCTTCGGTGGCAGCCCCCTTCATCGGCTCGTAGCCGACCGGCGAGTCGCCTTCGAACAGCGAGCGGGCGATCGCCATGC
>JBGTEU010000288.1:0-6486 GCA_041747595.1 Bythopirellula sp. | reverse complement strand
CGTTGGGGGTCGTGATTCGGATGCGTTGCAGATTCGGCTTGAATTGTCGGGCTGTGATGCCGGTGATCTTGGTACCGACTCCGCCGAGGTACTTCCGCTTGCCGCGGATCGTTACCGAGTTGCCGATTTGGGGTCCCTTGCCGCAGACTTCACATTGTCGGGCCATGTCGCTGGTCCTTCGTAAACAGAGCAGTGTTCAACAGATTTTATTGGGTAAACTCTTGAATATAGCGATTCAGGCAATATACGCAACCGCTGTTGAGGCCAGAGCTTAGCCCAAATCGGCAATTTCCGTGGCCAAATGGTCCGCTAGGATTTGTCGGACTTTGCCTGCCAACTGGGCATTCGTGGCGACCGCTTCCCCGCTGTGAACGGTGGAATTGCCCTGCCAGTCGAAGAATTGTCCCCCCGCTTCCTCGATAATGGTCTGCAAGGCCGCGGCGTCCCACAGGTTCATGACCGAGTCGATCATGATCTCTGCTCGGCCCGTAGCCACAAGCAAGTAACCAAAGGCATCGCCCCAGGTGCGGCTCACGCGGCACGATTCGGCCAACTTGTCGAAGACCTCTCGGCCATCGGTTTGGCGGTCCACCGAGAATGACCGCACGCAGGTGGTCAGGAACACGGCATCGGCGAGCGAATTCACCTGCGAAACCCTTGCTGGCTGGGGCTCGCCTCTGTTAATGACATGCCAACATCCACTGCCGCGGGCGGCGTAGACCAGCTCGTCGACCGCCGGTGCGAAGATCACGCCCATAAGGGGTTTATCGCGGTGCATCACGGCGACGAGCGTCGTGTAAAGGGGCACGCCACTCACGAAGGATTTCGTGCCGTCGATGGGATCTAAAATCCACTGATAGCCGCTCGTGCCGGGGGTCTCGCCAAATTCCTCGCCGAGAATCGCATCCGCGGGAAATCGCTCGGCGATCAGCTTCCTCAATAATTCCTCGGCCCCCTTGTCGGCAATCGTCACCGGCGAGCCATCCCCTTTGCGTTCGACGGCCAGCCCTACGGTGCGGAAATGCCGCAAGGTGAGGTCCCCCGCCTGCCGGGCGATGGCGACGGAATAGTCCAGTCGGTCGGTGATTTCCGCGTTTTTCATAGGTCCGCTCAGGTTATCAGACGGCGGGAGAATCGCCTAGTTACGGTCCCTGCGGGCCCGGCAAGCCGGTTCTGTCGATTATGCTGTTTGAGTAAATCAAGGTGGCGTAATAGGATGGGGCGAAATTTCCTTGAAGTGGAGAGGCTGGCTCTTAAAATAGAGGTTGGTAGCCGCCTCCCTTCAGCCACCCCAAATTGGAGGAGATGGAGCGATGCGGCAATGGATTTGCATATTGGTCGTGGCCCTGGGCCTTGGCTTGGTAGCGAGCGGTTGGCAGACGAACTCGGATGCGGCGTTAGCGGCACAGTTTAGTCCCACCGCCACGACCGGTTTGATTACCCACGTGCAAGATGTTGACAAGGCGCTGCGTGTGATCGTGATCGATCCCACGTTGCGAGTGATGGGCGTCTACGACGTCAGCCGCGAGACGGGCGAGATCCAACCCAAAAGCATTCGGAATCTCAACGCGGATTTGCAGATGTTGGAATTCAATAGCGGTGCCCCGTCACCAGCCGAGATTCAAAAAACCTTGGAAAGAAAATAAGACCGACCCAAGAACAGGAACTAATCACCTAATCTGCTCGCTGCTCGCATGGAGGTCATAGCGCCGAGCCTGAAAGTGAATCCAAAAGCATTTTGGAACACCAGAGGCAGCGATGGAACAGAAATTCGTCAACTTTGAAGAAGCAGTCGAAAAACTAGGCATCTCGGCCGATCAGCTCAACGAGCTCCGCGAACGCGGGGCTCTGCGAGCCTATCGCGATGGCTCGAGTTGGAAGTTCCGCGGCGACGAGATCGACAAGATGTCCAGCGAGGGAGTGCCCGACATCCCCCCGCCGAGCGATATCAGTTTGGTCGATCCCTCGGATTTGGTCGACGCCGAACCCCTGGCAGATTTCGATCTGGACGAAGATCTGGGGCTCGCTGATTTGCCAGAACTCGAGTTGGAAGATGCGGACGCGCCGGATGAATCCGCAATCGATCTCAAAATGGCGGATACCGACGCGATGTCGGCCGGCAGCGAATTGGAGCTTGCAGGGCTCGAAGACACGGTCACCGCGGGTGCTAGCGATATTTTGGACGCCCCCGAAGATTCGAGCGACCCTTCCGATTCGATCCTGCTGAGCGAGGAAGAATTGGGCGAATCGATGGGTTCTCCCAGCACGATTATTGGCCGCAAGGAGTTGGGCGTCGACGCCGATCTCGAATTGGCCGACGACGTCACCGACGAAGAAGACACCAAGCTCTCGCCATCGAGCGGCGCCTCGGACGTGCTCTCTTCCAAGATTTCGGGCTCCGGCGTGCTCGACGAAATGGAAGATATCTCCGACGCGAAAAAAGCGTTCAAAGACTTGGAAGAACTCGAGCTCGACCTAGCAGCCGAGTCGAGTTTGGCTCTCACTCACGCCGAAGTGGCCGACGCCCAGGCGAAGATGAGTAAGTCGATCAACAAGCCCAAGCCCGATAGCGATCTTAAACTCGGCGACGAAGAGGCTGAAGATGAAGGGAACATGGGTTCGACCGACGTTCGGTTAGAAGATTTGGCGGCAGAGGGCACGGGGCTCGAAGAAGGGGGATCGGACGGCGAATTGGAATTGGCGGGCGATGACGATCTGATTCTCGCCGGCGAGGGGGGCAGCGACATCACGCTCGACAGTGGCGACAGCGGCATCAATCTCGATTCCCCTTCAGACAGCGGACTCGCGCTCGATGATATTCCCCTTGATGTGGGTGGCTCGGCGATTTTGAGTTCCTTGTCGCTCGAAGGTTCCGACCCGGAGATTTCTTTGCTGGGGGGTGATGCGGGAGCCGGTTCGGGAGCTTCTTTGCAAACCGACGATGATTTCCAACTCACGCCGCTGAGCGAAGGTGGTGCCGACGATGGAGACAGCAGCTCGCAAGTGATCGCCCTCGATGCCGATCTCGGTGGCTTTGAAGGGGACGTGGGCCTCCTGGAAGATGGGTTCCCCGCTGAGCCCGACGAAGGGGTTGTCCTCACCGAAGATTTTGGCGATGCCCCCGCGAGCGATTTAGGAATGGGGGTTTACCCTGGCGCGGCGGCGGTGGCCGTGCCGGTCGGCGCTGAGCCCCAGTACGGTTGGGGACCCATCGTGATGCTCTCTTGCTGTGTGCTGTTTCTGGGCTTATGCGGAATCATGACGCTCGACATGATGCGCAATATCTGGGCATGGAACGAGAATTACACGGTGACGAGCTGGATTTTGGATGCCCTGAGTTTCTAACGCCTCCGGTTGAGTTGGTGTGGGAGTTTTCGTACTTGCGAAGTGCAAGTGAATCGGTCACGCTGAAAGCTTTAACCGATTCCGAAAATCCCCTGCCTGCTCGCCGTCATGTTCGCTTCCCGCTTACGATTTCTTGCCGTTGTTATGCCGATGTTTTTCTTGACGGCTTGCCAGCCGCAGGAAGAAATCAGCACTTACACCACCGAACGGACTTCGCCACCGCGCGAACCGTTTCATGCCGCGGAAGTGGCCGACCAACTGGATCGCACCTTGGCGGCGATGTTGCCCGTGGGCGATACGGTTTATTTCTTCAAGGTCGCCGGCAAGGCATCCGCCGTGGGCCGTCACCGTAAAGCCTTTCGGGAGTTCGTTGCGGGGGTCAGCAAAGGCGATTCCGCCACCAAGCCGCTCGCGTGGCAACTCCCCGAGGGTTGGACGGAAAAAGGTCCCTCGGAGATGCGGCTGGCGACGGTTGTGATTCCCGACGAGGTGGGACCGCTCGAAATCGCCATTTCTTCGCTGCCGTTGTCGGGCACCTGGGAAGAATTTGTCGCCCTCAACGTGAATCGTTGGTTGGGCCAGTTGAGCCAAGGCGAGCTCCGCCGACAGACGATTCTCAATATGACCAAGCAAGTCGCCACGGCGGCAGGTCCGGCGACGGTGATCGAGCTTGCCGGCGTCCTCAAGGAAACCATGCCGATGAATCCGCACGGCAGCATGGGTGCGACAAGTCCCCCTTCTGCGCCCGCAGCCACGGCACCCGCGACGACGCCAGCCGCGCCGGCCAACGCTGAATTCACATTTGATACCCCCGAGGGTTGGCAGCCGGGGCGGGTCTCTTCGATGCGCAAGGCCGCGTTCATGATCGTCGACGGTGATTCGCAAGCGGAATTTACCGTAATCGACTTACCTACACGCGGCGGCGCGCAGATTACCGACGTGCTGGCGAACGTTGAGCGCTGGGCCGCCCAGGTGGGTGTTCCGGTTGACGACAAGCTTGCCGACCTTATCGAAAAGACGGAAATCGACGGCGACGAAGCAAGCTACGTCAAACTTGTCGGCCCCGAGGGAGCCAACCCTCGCCAAGCGATGTTGGCGGCGATGGTGGTGCGTGGCGAGAAAGTCTGGTTTTTCAAACTTGTGGGTACCGCCGCGCTTGTGGAACGCGAGAGCGAGAATTTCAGCAAATTTCTCGCTTCGATCCGATTCAAATAGTCGATTTCTCGCCGCACATTCGCGCGAGTGGCGTTACCTTGCTCGCCCCGTGGGGGTAAACTTGAATGCTCGTGTATTGCAGGCGGATTCTGTTCACCCTCTTGGCGTTTTGTTGCCGTGGCTACCACCAATCTTGGAAATTTCGAAAAGAGCATTCCGTCCCCTCGACCTCGCGCGGCGACGGCCGCTTCTGACGCGGGGTTCGTTGCAACCGCTTTGAAGCCGTTAACTTCCTTGCGCCTGACCGTGGTGCTGTTTTCGTTGAGCATTTTCTTGGTGCTGGCCGGGACATTGGCCCAGATCGATCACGATATTTGGTACGTTGTTCACCGATACTTCCGCACTTGGATTGCATGGATTGATTTGCAAGTTTTCTTTCCCCGGCAAATGGGAATTGGTGGGGCGTTTCCCTTCCCAGGTGGCTGGGCCCTGGGAACGCTGCTGGCCACCAATTTGGTCACCGCGCATCTCATGCGGTTCAAGGTGAGTGGCAAGGGACGCGCGCTCTGGGGCGGCACGGCAATCATCGTCGTTGGCATGTTTTATACGTATGCCGTCATTCAAAGCGGCCTGGGGAACACGGTCCGCAGCGAATTGTCGCAAGAATTCTCCAACGGCCTGTGGCATGCCCTGCGGTTTGCACTCGGTGGCGGCACGTTGCTATTAGGTTACATGCTCGCACTTTCCTACCGCAGTCGCGCGCAATCGGCGTCGGCGTGGTTGTGGTGGCTCGGCGCGGCAATTGGCGCGGTGCTTGCCGCCCTGACGGTGTGGTTATTTCTCAACCCCGACGTGAAGCTCGACGCCTCGGGGTTGCGGATCATGTGGGAATTGGTCAAGGCCGGCACGGCGGGGTTGATCTTACTCGCAGGATGCTATCTCGTGTTCGGCAATCGGGCTGGTATCGTCCTGCTGCATGGAGGCATCGCCCTGTTGATGTTCAGCGAACTGCACACGGGCCTTACGGCGCAAGAATCTCGCATGCAGATCGCCGAAGGGCAAACGGTCAACTTTGCCGAGGACATTCGCTCGGCCGAATTGGCGATCATCAACAAATCCGATATTCAAAACGACAAGGTGACAGTCGTTCCAGTTGCGGTTTTGCAGGCCGCAGCCGAATCGCAAGAGACTATTGATGATCCTCAACTGCCTTTCGCGGTTAGGGTCGTGGAATTTTTACCCAACGCGGTGACCCGCCTTGCACAGCCGGGCGAGAACCCGCGAGCCGACCAGGGTTGGGGGACGATGCGTGTCTCGGAAGAACGTCCCATAAACACGGGCATCGCCGAGCAAGGGGTCGATCTTCCCGCGGCGTATGTCGAGCTTTTGTCGAAGGACGACAAAAAATCGCTGGGGACATATCTTCTGTGGGCGCTTCCTTCATCGGCGGCGATAGCCGACAGTCTCACGGTTGATGGCGAGCCCTACGAAATCGTCATGCGATTCAAGCAGATTCCCAAGCCCTACTCGGTACACCTGATCGACTTCCGCCACGACCGCTACGTGGGGACCAACACCCCGAAGAATTTTTCCTCGGAAGTGCGGCTCATCGATGTTGCGAACAACGTCGACAGCACGAAAAAGATTTGGATGAACAATCCGCTGCGGTACGGCGGCGACACGCTCTATCAAGCCGACTGGGACAAGGAAACCGAGCGGGGCACGGTGCTGCAGGTGGTGAGCAACGCGGGTTGGATGATCCCCTACGTCTCGTGCATGTTGGTCGCGACGGGGATGCTGTTTCATTTTGGGTTGACGTTTACCCGATTTGCCGAACGCAAGACGGCGCCGAAGTCAGCGATTCAGGCCGATTCGTTCCGAGGATTGCTCACGAACTGGAAATCACCTGCGGTTTGGGTTCCCGCGCTTGTTGTGGTGATCTTCGCCGGTTGGGTCATGGGCCGCGCACGGCCTCCCAAGTTGTCC
>JBGTEU010000287.1:0-5875 GCA_041747595.1 Bythopirellula sp. | reverse complement strand
TACGGCCCGGCAATTGATCGACGACTATGCTGGCGGTGTCTGGAAAGGCCGCCAAGCGAAGGCGGTGATTCCCGGCGGATTGAGCACCGGCTTCATGACGAACGCGGAACTCGATACGCCGCTCGATTTCGCGGGCCCCGGCCGCGTGGGTTGCCTGGGGTTGGGAACCGCCGCCGCAGTCATCATCGACGAACAGACGAGCATGGTGGACGTGCTCTACAACAGTTGCCGATTTTTCGCGCACGAGTCGTGTGGCCAGTGTACGCCCTGCCGCGAGGGGACCGGCTGGATGACGAAGATTTTGCACCGCATCCGCACCGGCGACGGCACGATTCGCGATTTGGATTTGCTCGTGGAAGTCGCCAATTCGATGGGGATCATACCGGGGACCACGATTTGCGGTCTCGCCGACGGAGCCGCCTGGCCGGTGAAGAATGCGATCCAAAAGTTCCATGCAGAATTCGAAGAATACATTATCAACAAAAAGACAAGCACCGATCCGATTCGTGAATTAGTTGGGTCGCACTAGAACTGCCGTAGGAAAGAGAATCGATCATGTCGATCGTCACCATCAACGGACAAGACGTAACGCTCGAAGACAACGAGCGGCTGAACGTCGTGCAGGCCGCCAAAAAGGCGAACGTCGAGATTCCGCATTATTGATGGCATCCGTCGCTCTCCGTCGTGGCGAGTTGCCGGATGTGTCTGGTGGAAGTGGGCGAGAAGAAACCGGACGGCACAGTGGCGATGATGCCCAAGTTGGTCCCGGCCTGCCAAACTCCCGCCAAAGACAACACGGTGGTGGTCACCGACAGCCAGAAGGTGAAAGAGGCCCAGGCCGCCACGCTCGAGTATTTGCTGTTGAATCATCCCCTCGACTGTCCCACCTGCGATCAAGCGGGCGAGTGTTACCTGCAAGATTATAGTTACCGCTTCGGCCGGGCCGAATCGCGGCTCAAAGAACCGAAGATCATCCGCCCCGACAAGGATTACATCGGCGATCAAATCACGCTGTTCACCGACCGCTGCGTAATGTGTTCCCGCTGCGTGCGGTTCACCCGCGAGTTCAGCGGCACGTCGGAGTTGCAAATCATCGACCGCGGCAATCACGCTGAGATCGACATTTTCCCGGGCCAACCCTGCAACAACAAGCTCGCGGGCAACGTCGTGGACTTGTGCCCCGTGGGCGCGCTCTGCAGCAAAGATTTTCTCTACAAGCAGCGGGTGTGGTGGCTCAAAACCCGCGACAGCGTTTGCCCCGGTTGCAGCACCGGCTGCAGCATTTTTGTTGATGAGAACGAAGACCACGTTTATCGCTTGCGGCCCCGCGAGAATCATCTCGCCCAGGGGCAATTCATGTGCGACGAAGGCCGGTTTGGTTACAAGTACATCCACGCCGAGGAGCGGCTCACGGTGCCCGAGTGGAAACAAGCCCCCACGCAAACCAACGGGTTCGCCGGTCCGCGATGGATGGAAGCCTTGAACCACGTCCGCGAGTCGTTCAAGCAACTCGCCAAGAAAAACGGCCAGGAAATCGTCGCGGTCTTTTCGCCGTGGATGACCTGCGAGGAAGCGTACTTGCTGGCGTCGTGGCTGAAAAAACTTTCGCCGAAGGTGCGGCTCACGCTGGGGCCGATTCCCGTTGAAGGTGAGGACGACCGCTATCCCAAGAATTGGCGCGGCGAACCGCTCGAACCGACACGGTTCACGATTCGCGCTGAAAAGTGCCCCAATCGTTTGGGGGTGGCGGCGGTGCTCGCGCAATTCCAACCCTCGACCGAAGATTTTTCGTCGATTCTCAACGCCGCCCGCGCGGGGCAACTGCAAGCCGCGTATGTGGTCGGTGGTGGCCCCCCCGGATGGCTCACCAGTGACGACGTGCGATCCCTGGCCCAAGTACCGCTGTTGGTGGTTCAAGATATTCTGCGTTCGGAGTTGACCGCCGCGGCCCACGTCATTCTCCCCGGTGCCTCGTTCAATGAGAAAGACGGCACCTACGTGAATCACGCGGGACTCGCGCAGATGATTTTCCGCTCGACCCATCCGGTGGCCGAGGGTTACAACGACACGCGAATTTTCATGGAGCTCGCCCATCGCGAAGGGTTGTTCAACGCGAAGAACATGCGGCAAGAAATTGCCCAACAGGTGAGCGCGTTGCGTCCGCTGTCTGCGGGTGACTTAGGCCCCACGGGGGTGATGCTGCCTGCCTTGCAGCCCGCCCCGCAACAGCCCATGGGAGCCAAAGCATGATCGAAACGATGCTCCCCTGGGTTTTGAAAATCGCCATCGTGATGGGGACGATTCTGACGGCCTGCGCGTTTTTGATTTATGTCGAGCGCAAGTTGTCGGCGTATCTCCAAGACCGCATGGGACCCAACCGCGTGGGACCCTTCGGTCTGCTGCAATCGCTCGCCGACGGCCTCAAGTTTATTTTGAAGGAAGACGTGGTTCCGCGTCACAGCGACCGCTTTTTGTTTATGTTGGCGCCGGCCCTGGCCGTGCTGACGACGATGCTTGCCTTTGCAGTCGTGCCGTTTGGCCCCACTTCCCCTGATCCCGACGAGTGGCAATTCGTCATCGCCCCGCACGTCGACATCGGCATAGTTTTTATCTTCGCCGTCGGGAGCCTTGCCGTGTACAGCATCGTGCTGGGGGGATGGGCGTCGAATAACAAATACAGCATGTTGGGAGCGTTGCGGGCGAGTGCCCAAGTGATCAGCTACGAAATTCCGCTCGGCACCTCGGTGCTGGGCGTGGTGCTGCTGGCGAGTTCGCTCAACTTAGAAGACATCATCCACTTCCAAGCCGGCAACGGCTTTTGGTATTGGAATCTTTGGACGCAACCCTTGGCCGCGTTGATTTTCATGACAAGCGCCCTGGCCGAGGCGAATCGCATGCCGTTCGACCTCCCCGAGTGCGAGCAGGAGCTCATCGGCGGTTACCACACCGAATACAGCGCGATGAAATTTGCCATGTTCTTCCTGGGCGAATACACACACGTGATTACGATCAGCTTTCTAATGTCGGTGTTGTTTTTGGGAGGTTGGCACTTCCCATGGATCGCCGAGCCTGAGAGCCACTACGCTGGCGCCTGGGCTGTCAAAGTCGGAGTGTTGGCGGCCAAGGTCGCCGCGATGATTGTGCTCATCATGTTGATTCGCTGGACGATCCCCCGCTTCCGCTTCGATCAATTGATGAGCCTCGCCTGGCAGGGGTTGGTGCCGCTGTCGTTTTTCAATCTCACTCTTGTCATGTTCGCCAAGCAATTTGATTGGCCGCTCTGGGTCGTCACCGTCGCATCGATCGCACTGTTGGTGGGCGCGGCAACACTCAACGGCATGTCCATGCAGCGCCGCCTCAACGCCGCGCGAATTAAGCATTCCTCCCCTGCCCTCGGAAACTTTTAACGAGGCCCCCTATATGCCCATTAACGAAAAAGACATCACCTGGGTGGAAGAGCCGACCATCGGCCTCTGGGAGGCGATGTATTTGCCGGCGATTATAGGTGGTTTGGCCACGACGATTCGCCATGCCTTCCAAAAACCGGTGACTCAGCAATACCCCGAGGAAAAGCCGCAATTGCCGCTCAATTATCGGGGCGTACACCGCTTGAATCGCGATGAGCAGGGCCGCGTAAAATGCGTGGCTTGCATGTTGTGCGCGACGGCTTGTCCCGCGCATTGTATCGACATCATCGGCGACGACGCCCCCTGGGAAGATCGCGACAAGTACCCGATCAAGTTCGACATCGACGAATTGCGCTGCATCTACTGCGGCATGTGCGAGGAAGCTTGCCCCGTGGACGCGATCGAGCTCACGTCGATTTTCGATCTCACCGGCGCGAGCCGCCAGGAAATGATCTTCGACAAAGACAAATTGCTCTCGGTCTACGACGAGACCGTGCAAGGCGGCAAAGACCCGGCGCGGACCACGCGTGGCGTGCTGGGGCCCGCCTCGGAGAATTTGGTCCCCGCCGAGCGGCTGACCTGGCCGATTGATGAACTCCCCACCCAGGGCAACCAAACCAAGGAAAATAAACAGGACGCCAGAGAAAAGATGTAGTGAATTTTATTAGCCGCAGGCGGTAGCCGGCGGTTCTAGTAGTTCAACCGCCGGCTACCGCCTGCGGCTATGATCCAACGCGATGGCATTTCTCGAAACTCAGAATCAATATGTTAGGATAGAATTTTCGTGACCCCTTTGTTATTCGCCCAACAAACTGCCGCGTTGAATCCCTGGGAATTAGGGATCCCAATCCTGTTGGGCGTAGTGGGTTATATGCTGGCGGTGGCCTCCCATGAACGGCGGCGAAACGTCCCGGCGACGTTGTGCCTGTTGGGCGCGATCGTGGCCGCTTGGTTTTTTTGGTGGCAGCTTGAGGGCAATCTCGCGGAAGACGTGCTCTTCACCAGCTTTGCGGGGTTGATGGTAATGGCCGCCTGCGGCATGCAAGTCGAAACGCGGCCCGTCTATTCCGCGCTCTGGTTTGCGCTGGTGATCCTCGCCACGTGTGGGTTGTTCTTGATGCAGGGAGCCCCGTTTATTTCCGCCGCAACGATTATCGTTTACGCCGGGGCGATTATCGTCACCTTTCTGTTCGTGATCATGCTCGCCCGACAAGGGGGCAAATCCAATTACGACGTGCGGCTCATGCAGCCGATGCTGGCAATGGTTTCGGGCGGCGTGCTGCTCGCCGCGATGGTGTATGCGATTCAACAACCCGTCCCCGCGGCGTCGAATGCCCCCGCCCCCAGCGTGAACATGAGTGCCCCCATCGCGGAAGACGCCAGCACCGTGGCGGCGCTCGGCCGGTCATTGTTTGTCGATCATTTAATTGCCGTCGAATTGGCGATCGTGCTACTGCTGGTGGCAACCTTTGGTTCCATAGTGATTGCCCTGCAATCGCGGGAGCAAGCCCGATGACGCCGCAACTTTACAATTCGCTCTTGATCGGGGCCGTATTGTTCGTGTTGGGGACATTGGGTTTCCTCACGCGGCGAAATTTGATCGTCATGTTTCTCTCCGCCGAGTTGATGCTGCAAGCGGTCGCGCTCAACTTAATCGCCTTCGGCCGAGCGCACGGCAATTACCACGGCCAAGCGTTCACGGTCTTCGTGCTCACCGTGGCGGCATGCGAAGCGGCGATCGCGCTTGTGTTGTTCCTGGCCTTGTATCAGCGATTTAACACGCTCGACGTGAGTATCTGGCACGAGCTGGGCGAAACCAACTTCGCCGACACCGAGCCGGAGCTTTTGGCTGAGCAAGAACTGACCGTCGTGGAAGAATTTCCCGTCTATCCCACGTTGTCCCCCGCGGGCCACGAACCGTCGTTCCCCAAGGAAACGGTCGCCGGAAAGACTGTTTCCGCTGGAAAGGAGGGGGTGAAACGTGGCTGAGTGGATGTTGTGGTTGATCCCGGGTGCTCCGCTGGCGGCGGCGATATTGCTGGCCTGCTTTGGCAAGACCTTATTCAGGGAAGTGAGCCCCCTGCCCTGCATCTTCTGCGTGGGAATCTCCGCCGTGCTGTCGTTGGTGTTGATGTTCACCGGCAACGTGACCGAAGAGCCGCTCCGCGTGGTGGGTTACCAATGGCTTTCGATGGGCGATCTCACGGTCGACGTCGTACTGCAGGCCGACGCCCTAAGCTCGATGATGTTGGTGATGGTATGTTGCGTGGCATTTTTGGTGGCGATCTACGCCTCGGGCTACATGCACGGCGATCCGGGCCAGCCGCGATTTTTCGCAGAAGTCAGCCTATTCGTCTTTTCGATGACAATGCTCGTGCTGAGCGGAAATCTGATTTTGCTTTATGTGTTTTGGGAAGCGGTCGGCCTGTGCAGCTACTTGCTGATTGGTTTTTGGTTTCAAAAACCTG
>JBGTEU010000286.1:0-5858 GCA_041747595.1 Bythopirellula sp. | reverse complement strand
ACATTGCTTCACTTACTCCCCGGCGACTCGTCGAGTCGCGGCTAGGTCCTTACTCACCTACTCACCTACTCACTTACTCACTTACTCACTCCCCCCTACCAACCTTCGCCCCAAACCATCGTCGCGGGATTGTCCGCGATGCAATTCTTCCGCCAGTCGCACCGCCATTTCGAGCGCGTCGGGGCCGTCGTCATGGGAACCCAACGGAAAGTCCCGCAGTTGATCGACCAACAATTGCGTTGAGGCACTACCGCTTAAAAACCGCAACCGCCGCTGCGAGAGATACGGACCCAGCCGGCGAATCCGCATCTGCTTGTTCGCGTAGTTGTGCATCGCCGCGGGAACGCACTCATGAATTCCCTGCCGGGCAAACTCCGCGACAAACTCATCCGCCAACAATTCTTGAAACTGGTTGGCTTCCACGCCGAACGCCGCGGCTTGATGTCTGCGGCAAAGGGCAGCCCCGTCGGCCACAATCTGCGGCGTGGGCCGCCGCGACAGATCGGCCTCGACGTACAAAAGCCCCCCAGAATCGATCCCCAGCACGACAAACGCCGAGTAATCCCCTTGCCGTGCATCGCGGCCCTTGCTGGGATCGAGCGCAATCGTCTTGAATTGCAAATCGGCGGGCCACGCCGCAAACCAAATGTATTCACCAAAATACTCCTCGGGCCATTCGCACCGCTCGGGATCGAAGGGCGAGCTTTGCTTCTCGCGCTCGAACGCGGCATGGCCACTCTCGACTCGCATTTTCATCAGCGTGTACAAATCTTCTTCGTTGGGCCACAAGACCTCGCCGCCGGCGTTCATGGCCTGATAGTTTTCTTGATAAAACGTCCAGGCTGCCCGTTTCGGTGAGGGCAAACTCAAGTCGGCATAGATCCGTTCCCAATCCTTCCACAGGTCCATGTTGGAGGGCCAACGAACAATCGCCCGAAAGACGGCCGAGTCCCAACCCGGCGTCCGGCAAAGTTGCATGGCCAATGCATCGCGGTGCAGGGCCGTGGCCAGCGACAGGACATTCGTCTCTTTGTTGCCGGCGTTCATCAAGACGGTTTGAAACCAGGTGCGGCTCAATTCCCTCTGCCTGGCGGACTCGATATGGGAATCGTTTTCAATGTCGTCGCAGACGATGAGCGAGGGTCGAGATTTTCCCTTCCGTCTCCCACGTAACGATTGTCCCGTTCCGAACGACTCGATGACCGTGCCGTTGCGAAGCGTGATCGAGTCGGCTTTCCAAACCGCGCCTGTCCCCCACGATTCCGGGTAGGCTCGCGCGAGCCGTTGGTTGGATTCCAACTCCTCTTTGACGTTTTTCAGGTGCGTCTCCGCTTGGGAACTCGTATCGGAGATTATCCAAATATAGGGTTCCCAGCCCTCCAGCGCGGCACGTAGGACGTAGCACATGGCACCGATTGTCGACTTGGCCCCGCCGCGCGGACCGATCACGTTGATGCGCGTCCCCCGTTTGCGGTGGTAATCCTTCAAACGCTCGTTGAGCCAAACATGCATTTGCGAGGGCTTCCGACAAAAGTGGTCGGGAAGGAACCGCCGGCCCCACTCCACCGTCCCCAAGTAATGAGTCCCCCGATCCTCCAACAGCTGTTGTCTGCGACGCAATCCGAGCGCAACCAAAGTAGTGAGCATCGTTCGCACAGAGGACCACTGATCGCACCAAGTTTCAACCCCTTTGAATTTCACGCCGGGGGTTCCTTTTCCTTGTTTTCACCGGCGCATGGTCCCGTCCCGCCCATCAGTCGGGCGACATTCACGGGATCGCTCGCATTGGCTTTCGCCAACAAGCTGGCAATCACGCGGTCGCGATCATCCTCCGCTTTGACCTCGTTGAAGATCACATCGACCAGTTCCTCAACGAAGCTCGTGATCTCCGCGGATGTGATCTTGTGCGAAGATCCGCGGGCCTCGCGGCGGGCGGCACGCCGTGCTAACCACCACGTCGCGGCCCGCCAATACTTCTCATCCTGCGTGGCACTATGCACGAGTCGCATGTGGTGCAGTTCCGCCTTCCCCTCCGCTATGGCCAAGGCTTGCGCGAACTCGGGATCGCTCTTCGCCTCCCGATCGAGTTCTTCGTCGGTCCAACCCACGGCCAAGGCCGCGGCCGCGCGGTCGCAACCCAGGTGCAACATGCCGCTGATCGCGGACTTCTCCTGTTCGAGTTTTGAATTGCCGCGCGTCATGCCAACCGCTCCTTATTCACCGACATATTCAAACGACACGACCGCCCTGCCCGCCGAACCGCGGTAGCCGCTGAAGCGGGTCGACGTGTGAGAGCTGGAACCGGTTTTCCTGACGTTCACCGTTCTCCACATTTCCGAATGCCGGCAGTGACGAATCAACGCGGGGTGACTGCTCGTGACATTGATGCGCATGCCTTCTTGCCTGTGGAGCGACGCGACCGCCGCGACGACCTTCATTCCGATGCCCATTCCCTGATAGTCGGGGAGCGTAACAATCCGCGTGAAGCGGCGATGATTCTTGCGGGTGATGATCGGCAACGTCGCGCAAAAGGTGACCGGTTCGCCGTTCCAGGTGGCCAGGTAACAACGGGCCCCCGGCGCGAGCGAGCCGCTCAAATAGTGATGTCTCGCAAACAGTTGCCAAGCTTCCATCCGGCAGCGCGTGATTTCCAAGTGGAGAGTCGGGCGCCGAAGCCGCCTCCGTTCTAGCCGACCCGTGGCCATGTCGAGCACCCAATCGGCCTCCAGCCATTCGCCCACGTCGTAGTGGCACGTGACGGCAATAAACCGGCAAGGAATATTCCTTGCGCGAATCCCCTTGGCAATCGCGGTCGAACACGCCTTCGCCACGTTGCGATCCACAACGCTGGTGAATTCATCGAAAACAACAAGAGGCAGTCGGCTATCGGCTTTCGGCTCTCGGCCAGATGAGTTTTCTGGCTGACAGCCGATAGCCGACTGCCGATAGCCTTCCGACAACGCTCTCGCCAAATCACAGCGAAACCGTTCGCCGCAACTCAGCACCTGATACGGCTTGATCCATGAAGGGGGCGAACTGAAACCCACGGCGGTGAAAAGTTCCACCACTTGCCGGACGGGCAGCTCAGCGAAGCAATCGACAACCGCTTTGTCGGCGGGCCAATCCGCTTCGCCGTACAGTTCTTCACCGAAGAGCTGGCGAGCAATCGTGCTCTTGCCGCTCCCCGAAGGGCCCACGATCAGGCCGACCTCCCACTTTTCGTCGAGCGTTGGCAATTCGACTGAAAATCGCTCACTGCATTTCTCCGCGAGCGGCACGTCGAACATCCCAGCCACCTGCTGCACGCGAAAGGAATCGTAAACCGGGCAGGTTACGGTGACATCATGTTGCGGCATCTTTGTTTGTCCTTAAGAATAAATTGTCATTCCGAGGGGAGTTGTGCGACCCGAGGAATCTGGGTTCAAGCATCGTACGGCTTCCATGCGGTAAGGTGCTGCAAACCAGTCAGCGTAGGCCGGAACGAGCGGTAGCGCTGTTCCGGCATGCCTACCGGAATGATGCCGGAACTGCGCACGGCTTGTTCCGGCCAACGGCTCGTGCCTGCTCACAACGTCAACACCCGGCACTTGTACCCCTCTGCGCGCATCCGCTCGTAAACGTTTTGTTGCTCGGTTTCGTCGCCACATTCGACGACCACTTGAAACGACTCGGGGATCATCACTTCGGGCCGGTCACTCGGTTCCTCGAACTCTTGATTCGCTTTCAACGCCGCATCTTCCATATCGGCGAGCATCGCCATCACTTGCGGGTTCTTGAAATCGCTATCCCCGAGCAAATCGCTCAGCCGTTCGACGTCGACTCCCGCCAGGGCCGCAAGCGGATCGTGCGTGAGCAAAATTTTCAATGCTTCTTCTTCGTTCACGTCGAGCACCAGCACCGGCACCAACACATCGGGCGTCGTTTCGGCGCGGAGATGGCCATCGATCAACTCGAGCCGGCCATCGGCGAGTTCCCGCACCAGCAGCGCATCGGCGTAACCCACCTCGGCCAGCACTCCCCGCAGGGCATCTCGCTGGGCGTCGGGATGGGTCCGCCAATTCCGCGCACTTGGCACAAGCTCGCTCGCCCGCACACGGCGGAGCTCTTTCACACGATCTCGAATTTGCAAAGTGTTTTCCTCCTGCGACTCGTCGAGTCGCGGCTATTCTTACTCACCTACTCACTCTTCCTCCGCACCAACTCCCCCAGCAGATCGCGGACTTCCTTGATGTCGCTCCGCAGTTCGGTCCGCAATTGTTGAGTGGACAACTCGATCGCCGTGAGCCGCGCTTTGACTTCGCCGATTTCGCGTGCCGAGGCGTAGCGACTTTCCTCCAAGACATGTGCCTTGGCTGGAGGATCGCTATCCATGGCGAGCGAAGCGGCGGCCGCCCCGACCATCGCGGCGATGAGCGTCGCGGCCGCCGGCCAACCGAGTTGTCGTGAAGTTGTGTTGGTCATTCGTATTCTCTAGCCGATTTTTTTGTCATTCTGAGAGGAGTTACACGACTCGAAGAATCTGGCCAAGAGCCCTTACACGTCTTGCTACACGCGTGAAAGGTGAACCCAGATTCTTCAGTCGCTTAGGCTCCCTCAGAATGACATTCATTACCTATTTCCCGCCCGCGCTATTCCCCGCGGTTTCCGAACGCAAATTCGGCGAATCGGTGGGACCCAGCGGTTCCTCGGTGGGACGCACGCCGGCGGCCATGTCGACTCGATTCGCGTCACCCGCAAAGGCGTTCAAGTACTCGAGAATTTGCACGTAGTTGCCGTACATCCGCATCGAATCTTTCACGTAGATGAACGTTCCACGGAACCGGCTTTCCAGGCGCGTCCAATTCACGACCGCGCGATCCACGGCGCCCAATAAAATCAGTGCGTTCTGGCTGCGGAAGTTGAGCTGGCTTCCGAGTGGAATGTTGGCATCGCTGCCGTCCAGGGCCCACGGCAAGGAAATCAATCCACCGGGGGCCTCTTGCACTTCCTCGCCGCCAAACGGGTTTTGCGTCCCCGTGAGCGTTTGCTGCACGTTGGTCGCGCGTTCGATCAGTTCACCCAGCGCCAACTTGTCGGGGTTGTAAGTGACCCGCCGCCGCATGCGGTCGCAGGCGAGCAAGTGATCGACGTAATGGTTCTTGGTGGTTTCATCCAATCCGCCCCGCACGCCGAATTCATCGTTCGAGACGATTTCGCTGCGAAAATCGAACAACGGACCCAACGCGGCGACGATGTGCAAATTGCGAAACTCGGTGATCGCACGACGAAATTGTTCTTTACCAAGATCTCCAGCGGACATGTTTTTCTCCTTTGCGTTTTTTACTTTGTAATTTTTCAACTGTCATCCTGAGGGGAGTCGTACGACCCGAAGGATCTAGGCTGACCCCTGATGCGTCTTGCCAAACGAGCAAGGGTTCATGGCCAGATTCTTCAGTCGCCAAGGCTCCCTCAGAATGACATTGCTTTACTTACTCACCTACTCACCTACTCACTCCTTCACTCCCCACCACAAACTTCGTGGGGGCAATTTCGTTGAACCGCTCGCGCAGTTCGCGTCTCAACTCGTCGGCCCACGCGGCACGCGCCGCGTCAGCGTCACTGTCGGCGGCCGCGTCGAGCCGGTCGAGCGCAAGCCGTCCTGCAATCGCGTCTTGTAACGGGTCACGTCCCTCCAATTGCGAAAGTCGTAAAAGTTCTCGAGCCTCACGATCATCGCGTTTGATCGGTTGCAGCGTCTCTTGACGAAAGGTTTGCCCCGCAGTTGCCGCGGAGCCCTCCTCGCTTGTTTCGCTAGGCTCACGCACTGTGAAAGGTTTCGGGGCGGCGACCTCCGACGCGCCGCAACAATCGTCCCGCCA
>JBGTEU010000285.1:0-7857 GCA_041747595.1 Bythopirellula sp. | reverse complement strand
GAAGGCGCCTGGGAGGCGATCGCACCCAGCGCGATTCCCTTTTACGAAGGCGATGTGCCGCCGCGGGAACTCGACGAAGCGGGGATCAAGGAGGTAATCGCCGCGTTTCGCCACGCTGCGGAACGGGCCGTGGAAGCCGGTTTTCAAGTGATTGAAATTCATGCGGCACACGGCTACTTGCTCCACGAATTTCTCTCGCCCTTGAGCAATCATCGCAACGACCAGTATGGCGGCAGTTTGCAAAACCGCATGCGGCTTGTTTTGGAAATCGCCACCGAGCTGCGTCAATTGCTGGGCGAGGGCATGCCCCTGTTTGTCCGCATCTCGGCCACCGACTGGGTGGAAGGGGGATGGGATTTGCAGCAGTCAATCACCCTTGCGCGCGAATTGAAGACGCGAGGCGTCGACCTCATCGATACTTCCAGTGGCGCGCTGGTTCCCTACGCAAAGATCCCCGTCGAGAAGAGTTATCAAGTTCCCTTAGCCTCTGCGATCCGCGCGCAAGCCGGCATCATGACGGGAGCCGTAGGTTTGATTACCGAAGCTTCGCAAGCCAACGAAATTATCACTTCGGGTGCCGCTGATTTGGTTTTGCTCGGACGCGAAATGCTCCGCGAACCCTATTGGGCCTTGAAGGCTCAGCAGGCTCTCAATCAAGAACCAAGTTGGCCAACCCAGTACGGCTACGCCGTGGTGCGGCGAAGGTAATAGCCACCCGGCTGAAAAAGCCCACGGTCTGCAAGCCTTTTGCCCCAAAGACGGGCGTTGACGAAATAGGCGTCGCTATCTATTCGGCGTGTTGGTATCTGATTTGCACCGCGTTGGCGAGTGCCGTAGTACTCGCACAACTGGAATTTTAAAACTGAATCCAAGGGAAACTGCCATGTTTCACCCCCTCACCGTATTGAAAAGCATTGGTCTCGGCGCTGGCATCATGTACTTTTTTGATCCAGTCTCGGGAAACCGCCGCCGAGCCTTAGTAAACGATCAACTCACGCATGCTTGCGCCGTAAGCAACAAAAAAACGGAAGCCGTTTATCGGGACGCCAGTAACCGGTTGCAAGGCGCAAAGGCTGAACTTCGATCCTTAGTTGAGCCTTCCGACCAAGGCATCCTCGAGCGCGTGCAAGAAAGCGCGATCGAGGTGGGCAGAACGCTCGGCATGCAGGGAAACAGCTTGTCTCCGACGGCGAAGGCAGCACTAGCACTCGGCGGTGTCGGTTGTGTGGCTGCGATGCTCAAAAAGCGCGACTTGGGAGCACTTGCCCTGGGCGCGTTGGGCCTTACGTTCTTGGCTAAAGAAATGCATGCCCTGCAATCAGCCGAAGAAGGTGGTCAGAAACAACAGAGCACCGATCAGAATAGCGGATCCAGCCATTCTGCCAAACAATCATCTAAACAATCGGACAACCAGTCTAGCCAGTCGCAGGTATCGAATAAAAGAGCCGACTCGGCCCAAAGCGTGCCCGAGGAAGAATCTGCTAAAAATTGAGATGAAACAGGAAATACAGGTGGTCCATGCGTAGCAAAGCAAACATCAAGGGTCACCCGATCCACCCAATGTTGATTGCGTTTCCGATTGCCTTCGGCACGGCGGCGCCGCTGGCCGATCTCGCTGGGCTGTTGGGCGATTGGCCCCACTTATGGATGCTGGGTGCTTACGCGAGCATCGCCACGGTCGTGACCGGACTCGCGGCCGGGGTGCCAGGCTTCGTCGACTATCTGTTTGTGGTGCCCCCCAAGAGTTCGGCTGCAACGCGAGCTATATATCACATGGTCGTGAATCTTGTCGCCCTGGGAATCATGGCGGCGAGTTGGGCATTCCGCGATTGGGAAACTTTTCAGCCGAGAAACTTGGCGGTTGCTTTAGAATTCGGTTCCATCGCGTTTATGTCCGTCGGAGGTTGGTTGGGGGGCACGCTGGTTTATCGCAATCAGATCGGCGTCGATCACCGTTATGCCGAAGCGGGCAAGTGGCAGGAACAATCCAGCGATGCGAAACTGGGCGAGCCGATTGTGGTGGAGAAAGCGAACGACCTGGAAGTTGACCAGATGATCCTCGTCAAAACAAGCGACCGCCGAATCGTGTTGGCCCGCACGGAAGAGGGTTTCGTGGCGTTTGACGATTCCTGCACGCACAAGGGAGGATCACTCGCGGGCGGCATGATGGCCTGTGGGACGGTGATGTGCCCCTGGCATGGCTCGCAGTTCGATGTGAACGACGGATCGGTCCAGGCGGGGCCTGCGGAGAAATCGATCGGCACATACACCGTCGAAGAATCGGGCGGCAAAGTGCAGATTGTTTTGGCAGGACAGAAAACCAAGAGTAAAGCCAAAGTCAGTTGACTCTCTGTAACGACTCGGCCGCGCGCTCAAGCGCTTGGGCCGGTTCGAGATTGAACATCGCCCGGCCATCGGTGGCCCATTGGCCCTCACGAAAAACAAAAATGGCCGTTACGTAGCGGATGTCCCCCACGGCTTCGACCTCTTCCATGTCGCCGCCGGGAACCGCTTCAAAGCCAATCGTTGCCCCCGACAGGGCATAGATTTCGCCGGTCTTATGATCCGTGGCAAACAGCGGCTGACCCTGCAATTCGCAACTCGACCAGATGAGCCCGCGGGGTTTGCCGGTGGCGTTGGCCGCAGTGAGAAACCGCTCTGCGAGTCCCGTTTGCCGAGGGAATTCGGCGACCGCTCTTTGATAAAGGGCGTGCCGTTGGGCGCGCCGCCGGCGTCGCCACCAAATCGCCGCCAGCCAGCCCAACACCAAGCCAGCGAGCACGAGAAAGGCAATTTTCATAGGTGTGAGGGCAGCATGGGGAGAGTCGCGCTCGGATCGCCCATCGTATCGTACACGGGCGCTTCCATAGGGGTCACCGGGGATTGATCATATTCGCCCCCCCGCAGCAATTCGTCAAGCTGCTGATGGCAGCCGGGGGAACCGCACCTCGGGAAGCACTCCATCGGTAACGCCCCACACGCACCGCAACCAGGCATGCGGACAAAGCGGTCCACTCGCAGCGGCTGGCAGTGGGTGGGGCGGATCATGGGGGCATGATGCCCTGGCCCGTAGCCAAATCCGCAGAACTGCGGCAGGGTGCTGGGGAGATGGTAATGGCCGAACGACTGAGCCGACGCCGAAGCGGCCCACGCACTCACCAAAAATAAACAGGAAACGCCCAGTACGCGGCTTGTCATCGCATTCGTCCGTGAAGGGTGACAAATAGAATACAGTTAGCATCGAACCACTCAGCGGTCTGGCATCAGGATTCCGCGGGTACAACACCCTGGTAATTCCTGCTGTAAGTTTCGCCAGCTGGAAGAATCGTTACGATCGGCAGACCGGTGGGTAGGTTCGTCCACGGGCATAACTGTGCGGAATCTTAACCTCTTGTTAACACTCTTATTCAAACTTAACGCGTTTCCTCGGCTAGAAAAAAGATTCCGATTCTTCGTTCAACTAAAACATGTTCTTCACCTTTTCTTCACTCTCCGACTCTAAGCTGCTGCCAGTTCGGCTGGGGATAACGCAAGACCGCGTGGAAACACGTTATCGGGGCAGCACCATCGATTAGCAACTTCGATTGACGACGACTCACTAGTGAGCCTCCCGCTCGGAATCGCCACTCGGTCTTGCGTCCCTCAGTCACCTGAGAGTTCTTGATTCACTTCATAAGGGAGAACGAAAGCTAATGCGAGTTTTATTGTGTGCGGCAGCGGTGACGCTATGTTTGGCCAGCCAAGCCATGGCGGCCTTTGATCTGCAAATTACTGAAATATGGATGGGTAACGAACCCGGTGAGAATCTCACCGACGATTGGTTCGAAATCACGAATATTGGCACTATGCCCTGGACTGCAGCAATCGATGGCGACCTCTATTTTGACGATGATTCCTTTGACAGCACAACAGCAGATTTGATGTCGGGAATCCTTTCAATCGGTCCGGGCGAGTCGGTTGTCTTCGTCGATGGGAGTGCCGCCGTAGGAGGGCTCAACACGTTCATTTGGGCTGATCTGTGGGGCCCCGCCCTTGCCGCCGCAGGTAAGGCGCTGCCCCAAATTGGTACCTACGAAGGCGCTGGACTGGGTCAAGGCGGCGACGCGATCGGAATCTGGATTTCTGCCGCTCCCCCTGTCGGCCTTCCGGATTTCACGGGCTCTTACCCCGATGCCAATTCTAACGGAGGCCAGTCTTACGACCTCGTTTTAGGTGCTTTTAGCACCGTCGGCAACTCCGCAGGTGCAGTGGCCACGGCCGTCAATGACGCAAATCAGCCCGCGATTGGTTCGCCGGGATCCATTTCTCCGATCGTTCCAGAACCCGCCAGCATAATCTTGGTTGGCATGAGCGTAGTGCTCTTGGCTGCTAAGCGTCGTTAATCGCTGAGAATACCAATTTCGACATTCACACCCCGTTCTAAGTTCAGAACGGGGTGTTTTCTTTCCCCGGCCTAATTCCCATCCCATTCGGAGGAGATTCAAGTGAACTGTCCAAAGTTGATTGTTTTGACACTTGCTGCAATGAGTTTCACAAATTGCCAGTCGAGCGAAGCAGCCTCCTTCTTGTTTGGCGTGGGACAAATTCGCAACACGATTACTGGCTTGGCGAGTGCGGAACTGGAAAGTGAGGGCGTAAAGATCTTCTTGCAGGCAGGGCCGAGCGGATCGCGCTTCGACGACAGCGATGCCCAGGGACTCGGTATCAACTCGATCAATTCGCCGGCGGGGATCACTGATCCCGACCGAACTAAACTCAATTTCATTGCAGGACATCCGTCAGGCACGCCTGTTGCGGAATCGTTTGCGTTCTCGTTCAACCGCCCTGGGATTCTCAAAGATCTGCTCTTCGACGGGGTCAAAGATGAAACCCTGGAGTATTTTTCGCTTGAATTTCCCGACGGGCACGTTATCACGATGTTTGATTCGGAAGCCGATTTTCGGCTGGGAATTCAAGGCTTCAGTTTGACAGATTTGAATGTCTCGCATCCCATCGAGTTTCAGACCGAAGACGATGATTTGACGGGGATTGGCTACTCTTTCGCCGCCGGCGAGGTCTTTACGTTCACGTATGGAGAGGGGAGCTACGACGACGTACCCGGCTACAGGACGAACCCCAACTTCCCGCAGTTTCCCAATGCCGTTGGCGATGGTGCTCGGTTTCAAGGAGTCGTGGTGCAGATCATCCCCGAGCCAACGATCGGACTAGTCATGGTGGCTGCGTTTAGCGCGTGCCTCTGGCTTGGCAAGCGATAGTCGAGAAGGGCGCTAAACGGACGTCGTTGAGTGCTAATCAGCGACGATTTCTCCACCGTCCCGGCTGCTAAGGGCGAAGTAGACATCGCGCGAGGTATCGTTCGCCATAAAGTGCACCGAGCCGTCGCAGCGCAGCGTGAAAACTCCTCCCGGGTGATCCGAAAAAAATTCTTCTTTGGAAAACTGCCACTTTTCGGGAGGATTGATGGCTGAAGGATCACCCGTTAAGGGATCGAGGTCGATGCCACTGATATTTCTGCCACTGGCCCAAGCGCCTGAAGCTTGATTCGTCAGGTAAATATTTTCTTGGCCCTCGGGGCGGAGTTCTTCTTCCGTGGCCTTGCCCGTCGATTCACCCACGATGATTGTGTAGGAAGCTCCATCGGTAATCTCCTTAAAGGCAATCACCGCGGAGCTGCAGACCTCGTGAGGGAACCGACAGATCACATCGGAATTGAGTTTCAATAAGACTCCACGCTGAATATTCTTCAGACTCGAAGCACCATCACTGCCATAGACATCGCCCGTGGACGTGTTAAGAACGTCGGGATCTGGACCAGGAATTCCCATGTAATCCAAGCAACCCAGTCCGTTGTTTTCCGGATTACTAGGCAAACCACTGATTCGATTATCCTCGCCGCGATAACGCTGGCGACGGCCGGTACTAGGGCAAAGATAAGTGGAAATGACACTGTTGGTGGGACCAGAAAGGTCGACCACGTTATTTGGTGGAGATGTGAGGGGTATAGAAAAGTCGATCAAGTCGAACAGGTTGCCTTGCTCGATGTAAGGCAAATGCCAGACAGACCAGGAAAGCATGTTTTTCTCGGTAATTCCGGCGGGCTTGTATCTGCCCGGCGGAAAATGCTTCTTCAAGCTTTCGTAGTTCAGCAGGCCGAGCCCGATCTGTTTGAGGTTGTTGCCACATTGACTGCGACGGGCGGCTTCCCGAGCCGCTTGGATTGCCGGCAGCAGCAGAGCCACTAACACGCCAATGATGGCAATCACCACGAGCAGCTCCACCAGCGTAAAAGCGAAGCGTTGACTTGCAGGTTTTGAGCGTTCGGAGTTCATGTCTTTCCTTAGGTTGTTTCGGGCCTACAAAAAAAACTTTCAGTCCTTGAGTCGTCATTTAGCAAAAGCGCCGCAAGGGAATCAGGGCAGTAGCCACAAGTGTCATCAACAAGATGCTGGACGGTTCAGGCACGTTAGCCAGACTAGCAGCGACTAGGGGTGACAGTGTGGCACCGTAGTTTGCTTGCCAAACAATTAAGTCGCCACTATCAACAACTCGATCAAGATTTCCATCGCCGTGTTGACGAGTCGCATATCGAGGGTTTCCCATGAGGTCGAGTCCGAAGCCGTAATTACGCTGCCAAGCCAGATAATCTCGACCATCTACCCGACCGTTGAAAACGTATTCTTCACCGTTGTAGATAGGGTCATAGTCACCGTCTAAGATGAACACGTTTGGCGCACCAGGACTGCCCATAATATTTGTGCCGTAGGGAACGCCTTGGCTGGTCTCCACAAACTGATCGGGAGTACCTATCCCGTGTGGATCACCCGCCTGCCGGTAGTCGGCGGGTCCATCGAATCCGGAGCCACTTTCGTTGGTCACATTCGAGGCGTGCCAGTCGGCCCGCGTCGAGCCCGTGCTGTTACCCCAGCGACCGATGTATTCAATCTCGTAGCCCACGTCGACAAAAGAGGCACCAGCTGGAACATTGCCACCACTAGGGGGGGTTCCATTACTAAAATTTACGGGTGCGTATAAAAAGCCGTCGCTTTCACTAACTTCGCTATTGACACCGATCGAATCAAAAATCGTCCAATTTTGCAGGTAGATATTGTCGTCAAGTTCGTTGTCGTCATCCGCATCAAGGTCGATAAATGGCGAGCCTGGCATTGAGGTAGCTACAAACGGTTTTGTTGCTTCACCACCGTTGTTTTTGATCAACATGGCAGTAAAGCCGCTGTTTTCGATGCGAGTTTTGCCGGCTTCCCCACTGAAACCAACGGTACTTGTGGGTCCAGATCCCCAAGTAAATGTGGTGCCCGTGTTGACCAAATCTGTCGTCCCAGGGGCTGCGTCCGGATAGGCATTTCCCGCTTGTCGCAGCCTGAGAAAACCGTTGGAGCCTAAGGCCGGCGTGCTAAGACTCCCTAAATCAAACATGTATTCGAGTACACCTGGATTAGCGGTCGCGCTGATTTCGTTCTCCAGGAATATCAGATAATGATCGGCCAACGAAAAGTTCGCTGGACCACGCAATTCGACGTATTCGTCGGTAAAGTCAAGTGATTCGCCTGGAGGATCAAAATAGATTTCATTAATGTAAATCTGCGCCAAGCTACGAGAAGCGTTGAGCGATATCAAAAGGCAGATCGCCACGAATGTAAGCCTCCGAACACAATTAGAATACATAGAACTCTATTCCTCGCCTTGATGATGTTCTCTGTTAAAAGCACCCAAAGTTGAGCAAATTCACGACCCTTCTGATAACCGTTAATAAGTTGTCACCGATCTTACCGATGCCTACGCCGAGTCTATCCCGGATATGGATGTCGCCCTGACACCCCGCGATGTCGTCGTCATGGC
>JBGTEU010000284.1:0-1888 GCA_041747595.1 Bythopirellula sp. | reverse complement strand
GGAAGGTGCCTCGTCGGCGCTCGGCAGTTGGCGGGCGCTTATTTTCAATAGCAGCTTCAACAGCAGCACGCTGACACTCGATGACTCGGCGGGAACGCTCCGAATCGACTCGACCGGCCTCGGGCAGACGACGCTCGGCTACGGCATGCGGCTCTCCGGCGGCGGAGCCCTGGTGGGCACGACGCTGACGGCGTTGAATGCCGATTTAAGCAACCACCTCGGACTGCGATTCAATATCGTGGAGAATCCCCTACGTAGCTCTCAAACCCGCATGCGTCTGAACGTTTCACTCCGCACCAACGGCGGCGGGATCAGCTCGACGGGCCTGTTCGGCCTGGGTACGCTGCCGACCAGCGGTCCCTTCGATCTGCTCTTCGCCGATATCCCGGCGACTTCCGGCGGGGGCGTCGATCTCACCAACATCGATACCATTTCGATTACTATCCAAAACGGCATTGTGGGCAACTCGGTCGCAATTGGCGCAATCGAACTCATCCCGATTCCCGAGCCGGCAGGCGCGACCCTGTGCCTTGCAATGCTTTCTTGCGGCGGAGGAAATCTGCTCCGCCGCGGGCGCACCAGTCGCACCGAACCCTCAGGTTGAAACTTTCACGAGTGAAACCGTTTCGCTTTCAAGGACAGTACAGGAGCCTCACTTATGATACGCTGTTTCTCGACTAGCAAATGCGTGCTGATGGCAGCCGTCGTTGCACTGCAGCTGTCTACAGCATACGGTGGTGGGATTTTGCTGAGCGAAGTGCGCGACATCACAATCCAGCAGTTCTTTCGCGATGCTCCCGGATCACACCTAGTGAACATCGCCTATACCAACGGGGTGAATGCCTCGGAAGACTTTGTCGACGCCGCTAGCGAGAATCTGTTCCAAGCCCCTTTCGGCTATACCGGCTTGGTCCTTGCGTTCCAGGAATCGAGCTATCTTCCCTCCCAACCTAGCGTCGGAAATGACTTCAACGGGCTGCTGTTCACGGGTACCGGCCGAGTGGACTCCACGATCACGGAAAGCAACTTCCGCAACGACGACATTGCCAACTCGCGCGCCATCGTACGATTCTCCGTTGACACACCGACGCGCTGGAACTGGGATGCCGAGATATTTGGGGAAGCGAGCGGCGACGTGCAGAGTCTCTATTACTTTGGGGTCCTCGATCCGGTTAGCGGCAATCCGTTCTTTGAAGACGTCCGCACCGACGACTTCAGCCAAATCGTCAGCCAAACGGGGATGCTCGCCCCGGGCGAATACGAATTGACAATCACCGCGCGGGCGACGAGCAGTCGCCAGTTGACGGCCGGCAACGGTGCCGGGTTTGTTCTCATCGAAGATGGCCAGTTCACGCTCACCGCCGTTCCCGAGCCCGGAAGTCTTGCACTGCTACTGTCCCTGGGCGGATTCATGGCGTTGGTGAGTCGAAGGAGTTGGGGCGCGACCTATACCGCTGGCGACGGCAACGACGTGGCCTTGTTCACCGCCGTGCAGGAGCCGGCGGGCGTGGTGTTGGTGGCGTTCGTGTTGTTGGGAGTTGGAGCGCGGGGACCGCTTCGCTGCGCTGGCGCCGACCAACGCTACGCGTCGGTGCCCGGGCGCGGCTAAACGGCGGTGGCCGATACCGCTATAATGCCCCCATGTCGCCGCTGCGTTACATCACCGCGAGTCTTTGGCAATTCCGTCGGGTGCATTTGGCCGTTGCCGCGGGGGTTGCCGTGGCAACCGCGGTGATTACGGGTGCGCTGTTGGTGGGCGATTCGGTTCGCGGCAGCTTGGAAGCCTTGATGCTGGATGGCTTGGGCCGAATCGACCAGGCCCTAATTTCCGATCGGTTCTTTCGCGGGGAACTGGCCGAGGAGTTGCAGCGAAGCGACGCCTTTCGCC
>JBGTEU010000283.1:0-3856 GCA_041747595.1 Bythopirellula sp. | reverse complement strand
GGTCAAGAAGAGTGGATCACAATCGCGGCGATGCACAAAGAAAAATTGGAAAAAGAGCTTTCTCATTATCCGGTGAATCCTCAGGAAGTCGTCGATCCACGTTACGTTCATCCACTGCTGACGCATCCGCTGCCACCGTTGATCCTCAAGGAATGGGACAACCGCGTGAGCCATTCGACGATGCCGTTAGCGGCGGAGGCTGTGCCCGAGGAAGAATTAGCCCCCATTGACGAGGCGGAACCGGCCGAAGGAGCGGAGGAAGTTGGCGAGTTTGGTGATCTCTCAAGCCGCATTCCCAGTCAGACACCCCAGGGCGAGTATGGCCGCGGAGGGTACGAAGGCGCAATGGGTAGTGAGTATGGTGGCCGTAGTGAGTATGGCGGGGGCGGAATGCACGGTGGTGGCGAGTATAGTGGCCGAGGTGGCGGATACGGTGGTGAATACGGGGGCGGGGGTTATCGCGGGTCGCGGGGTGAGGGAAGTGGCGTGCAAATTGGGTCTTTCACATGGGATCGCAAGACATCGCATGTCTTGTTGCGGTTCTTCGACGATACCGTCGAGCCAGGGAGGCGATATCGTTATCGCGTGCAATTGGGCATGTTGGACGTCAATCACGCCGTGCCCGTGGCGACGCTCGATAAAACGGTCACGCAACGTCGTGATGAACTCAAGGGGAATGCCAAAATGTACCGTCGCACCGAGTGGAGCGAACCGAGCCCCATCGCCAGCGTGCCCCTGCCGGCGCGAATCTTTGTGATGAAGGCCGATCCGGCCAAGGAGTATTCGCAGCCCGAGGCGGAGATTCTCATCAAAGCCCTCGACAGCAAATACGCCGCGGAAATTGCCCTCGACGAAACGTTTTCACGCGGATCGGTCATGAATGTCCGTTCCAAAGCGAAGGTGGTCTGGTCGAATCGCTACGACGAGGAACAAGACCCCGAATTTGCTTTCCGTACGGGGGCCACTTTGGTGGACGTGCAAGGAGGCGAGAAACTCGGCAAGACTCATACCGCTCCGGCGCGCGTCGTCCTGATGGATGCCGCAGGGAAGTTGACGATTCGGCGCGAAATGAAAGACGCGCCCGCGGTCCGGGATTTCAATGCGGTTCTGGAAATGCCTAGAGACGAACGTGGCGGCCGTGGGGGTGAATATGGCGGCCGTGGGGGCGGTGGACGAGGCGGTGGTGGTCGAGGGTTTTAGCTCAACTTTTGCGTCGCTATGCTGATTATTCGCTCACGAGTCACGACTCCTCCGAGCCTGGCGGACTGGGGAATGCGCGGCTGCGAATTCGCGGTTTTGAGCGACTGCGCTCCGCTAGCATACGGGCTTCTTTGGGAAAGTCTGTTTCTCATTTCTTTCTGCACTTGACGCATTTTTACGCTGCAAGTATTTAACGCCCTCCCGGCCAGAAATCTCTCTGGCGAGGGGTGGAGTTTGGAGATTTCAATTAGACATCAAGTGGGGGTGGTACGCGGTATTAGCAGAAAAAATTGGTTCACACCGTGAGGGTGTGGAGATTCTGCCTGCCTAAGCGTTGCGAGACTCGGCGAAGGAACGCGCTACACGTCTCGAAAGGAGTATCGAGTTGAACCGGTTCATCAGACGAGTTGGTTGGCTGTCGGCCTTGGCGATTCTTATCACCACGACGCAGGTCAGTGCCGAAGCGGTCACCAATTCCACAGACGGGAATCCCTCGACCGGCAGGTCGGGGTCGCTCACACACGGGGACATCGATCACCTGTTGGCCAATGCGCGGCAAGCCATGGCCCAAGGCGACGTGGCCAAGGCCGAATCGCTCTTGAAGCGGGCCGAGGCGGCCAATCCGAAATACCCCGTGCTGCATTTTGGCGATACTCCGGCGCGGGTGCGCCGCGATCTCGATAAGCTTGCCGCTAGCCGTCCTCTCGGCGCTCCTGCACCCAGTGTCCCTCAAGATGCCCCTCAAGTCGCGGCTCAACCAACGAGCCAAGTGAGCAATCCGTTCACTTCCGCGCAGCAAGCCAATGTCGCACAGCAAGCGAGCGCCGAGCAGCAAGCCAGCGCATCGGCGGAGAATCAGCGATATCCTCAGCAAACGGCCGTCACGGACGTTTCCCCCGAGGTGTCATGGGCAGGAACAACCGCTCCGCACGTGGCCACGCCTGAGGTCTCGACGGCGGGCGAGCCTCGCGAGGTGTGCGACGCCGCGATTCTTTCCGCGAGGCAAGCATTGGTCGTGGGTGACTTAGCCCTCGCGACCAAACAACTTGGGAAGGCCCAAGCTTATCAGGTGGACTACGCCGACAACGAAGATTCGCCAGCGCGATTGGCCCAATCGATCGCCGAACTCCAGCAATTAAAAGCGAACAAAGATAGTTCTGCCGGTTGGAAATACAGTTATGCGAAGTTTCTACTGGGACAGGGGGAAGCCCTCTTCGCCTGGGGAGATTTAGACAACGCCGAGCGGGCCGCTTCGGAAGCCGCTGGGCTGATGGCAAGTATGGCGACCGAAGACAAGGCCCCGATGAACCTCTTAGGCCGCATCGCCCAAACGCGCAGGGAAAGAAATGCCGCTGCCCAGGAGGCTCCCAACAATCGGATGATTGTCGACGAAGCGGTTGCCCCTGCGGCTGCCGCCGTGCCGGTCGATCTGACGCTTCCCAATTTCGAACAGCAAATAGAAGTTCCTCGACTTGCACAACTGCCGAGCGTGACCCCCGAACCGCTGCCAGCGGCCGACAGCACGCCGCCAACCGTGAACCTCATGCCGGAAATGATGGACTCCTTCGCCTTGCTGCAGGAGGGCGAAATCGCTCTCCGCGCGGGTGACCGCGGCGAAGCCCTCAAGCTGTTCCGCATGGCTTACGCTCGACGCAACGAACTCGACGGCGAGACCCAAAAGCGTTTGCAGGATCACCTGCAAATGTTGTCGGCGGGACCTGGTCCCGCTCCCACGGGTCGGGGAGCTGATTCGCTCTTGGACGACGCGAGCAGCAGTCAGGCCGTCATCGCACGACAACTCTCGGCTGATATCGGCAAGCGCCAGACCGAAGCCGCGAAGCTCCGCCAGTCCGATCCCAAGAAATCGCTGGCGATACTGCAAGAAGCCGGCGAAGCGGTCGCCAAGAGCGAACTTGACGATGGCACGAAGACGCAGCTCATGCGTCGGCTGAGTTTGAGCATTGCCGAGACCGAGCGCTACATCAAAGATCACGGCGCGGAACTCGAACTCGACGAAGCCAATAAGAACGCCCTCGGAGACGTGGAGCGTGAGCGGGCCGTCAAGGCCCAAGTGCGGGACAAGATGGAAGAGATGGTCAAACAATTCAATCAGCTCCGCGATGAACAGCGCTATGCCGAGATGGAAGTCGTGGCCAAGCGAATGTACGACATGGCCCCCGATGAGCCGGTGGCTCAACAAGTTTGGGAGAACGCGAAATTCATTCGCCGCACGATGCTTAATCGTGAATTGAACCAAAAAAGCGAAGGAGCCGTGGTTGGTATCTTCCAAGATATTAAAGCGACAAGCGCCCAGGCCCTGCTCGATTCCACCAATCCGATCAACTACAACGCGGAGACTTGGGATCAAATCAAGAATCGTCCCTCCGCGACGAGCCAAGACGCCTATCGCACCGAGCGGGAGATGGAAATCCACCGCAAACTCAAGACGCCCGTGCTTCCTGGTTACAACGACATGCCGCTCTCCGAAGTGATTGACGGCCTGTCGAAACTGGCAGGGATCAATATCCATCTCGATCCGCGGGGGTTGAGCCAGGAAGGGGTCCAAAGCGACACGGTAGTGACGCTGAATTTGGGCCGCGAGATTTCGCTGGAAAGCGCACTTAACTTGATTCTGGAACCGCTGCACCTGACTTAT
>JBGTEU010000282.1:0-3141 GCA_041747595.1 Bythopirellula sp. | reverse complement strand
GCGCGACGCACGCTCCGCATCACCCGACCCAGGAGTGGGTGGACAAGATCCGCGAGATGAATCTCTTTAAAGACGGCTACAACAAGCTGCGTGAGCAAATCTTTGCCAACCAGAAGAAGCTCGGCGTGATTCCACAGGATGCCCAGCTTGCACCTTGGCCGAATAAGGTTCTCAAGCCCTGGGACCAGCTCAGCGTCACGGAGAAAAAGCTGTTCATTAAACAAGTTGAAATTTTCGCCGCCTACGCCGCCTACAACGACAGCGAGATCGGTCGTGTGATCGACGCCTTCGAACAGGCAGGCCGACTCGACAACACGCTTGTCATTTACATCAACGGCGACAATGGCACCAGCGCTGAAGGGGGGCCGCTTGGTACGCCCAATGAAGTGGCGTTCTTCAATGGTGTCAACATGATGCCTGTCGAGGAGCAGATGAAGTGGTACGACATTTGGGGCACCGAGGAGACCTACAACCACATGTCAGCCGGGTGGTCGTGGGCCTTCGACACACCGTTCGACTGGTTCAAGCAGAACGCTTCGCGGCTCGGCGGCGTCAATCAGAACATGGTGGTGTCATGGCCCGCGCGGATCAAGGACAAGGGCGCCTTGCGAGAGCAGTTTATCCACGTGATCGACGTGGTGCCGACCATTCTCGAGGCAATCGGCATCCCCGCCCCCGCCGAAGTGGACGGCATCAAGCAAGCGCCCATCGAAGGGACGAGCTTCGCCTATACCTTCGACAAGGAGAACGCCGACGTGCCGTCGCGGCATAAGACGCAGTACTTCGAGATGTTCGGACAATGGGCGCTCTATGACGAAGGCTGGCTCTTGAGCACGAAAGTCAACCGCGCCCCCTGGGAGGCGTTCGGCGCAGCAAATCCCGATCCCCTGAATAATCAAGAGTTGCAACTCTACGACCTGACGAACGACTGTACCCAGGCCAACGATATCGCCTCCGAACATCCGGAAAAGGTCTCGGAGCTGCGTCAGAAATTCATCGAGGAGGCAAAGAAGTATCAGGTCTTTCCACTCGATGCATCCGTGGCGACTCGACTTGTGGCACCGCGTCCCAACATCACCGCAGGACGTACCGAGTTCGTCTACACTCACCCGATGGTTGGGCTTCCACAGGGAGACTCGCCTTCGATTCTGAACAGTTCCTACACGATCACCGCAGAGATTGAAGTCCCGGAGGACGGCGCAGAGGGGATGATTCTCACCTCGGGCGGCCGGTTCTGCGGCTATGGCTTCTATCTGCTCAAAGGCAAGCCCGTGTTCCTCTGGAATCTAAACGATTTGCAGCGCATCAAGTGGGAGGGCCAGGACGCGTTGGAACCAGGTGAACATACGATTGAATTCGACTTCCAATACGACGGTCTCGGGGTTGGAACGCTCGCCTTCAACAACATGAGCGGCTTGGGTCGCCCCGGCACCGGCACGCTGAAGGTCGATGGCAAAGTGGTCGCCACGAAGAAGATGGAGAAGACTATTCCGATGATCCTGCAATGGGACGAGAGTTTCGATATCGGCTCCGACTCGCTGACTGGCGTGAATGATGCCGACTACCAGCCGCCCTTCCCGCTGACCGCGAAGCTTATAAAACTCACACTGAAGATTGATCGCCCGCAGTTGTCGCCCGACGACATCAAGCAGCTCGAAGCGGCCATGCGGAATAACAAGAGCAGCGAATAAGGCAGCCGCTCGTGACGAACCGTCATTGCGCGACTGCTTGTCAGGCCTAACCGCAACATGGAAACTATTTCTTCTCAGGACAACTCGCCGCAAGCCGTGTTCGCCGACAACTCTACGCGCGGCGATGTCTCCCGGCATTGAGTTTTGCGAAATGGTGGAATCAAAAATCCAAACCGGCGATAAGCATTACAGTACCGCACCTTAACCACCCGGCCCGGGGTCATATTCTCGACGATCAATAACCATAAGCTATTGGCGTGTTATCCAACCCAATGAGTTGTTTGGCTAGAACAAAGCCGAAATCGCTGAGACGCTAGAGCCGAGGATCAACCGGCTCGCTTTCCAAAACCAATACGCCAAAAACACACTCTTGGACACACGCCTAAGCGGTGCTCGACGGACGAAGCGTTCGAGGGCCTCGACACCCAATGCGAACTCACGGAGCGCAAGCGATCGCGACTCTTCGCCGTCAAATCGCGCCGAAGTCTTTTGAATTGAGAGAATCGTCGAGGTGCGACCCGAAGTGAGCCGTCATGCAATTATATTGCGACACGCGGTTTACTGGGTCATGGCGGGGGCTGAACCGCAAACGCCCATGCTGCTACAGACTTGATTTCGACCACTGACTTTGGCCTGATACATAGCCGCGTCCGCTCGCGTAATGAGCGCGGTACGATCGAGTTCGCAGCCGATCATGGTGGCACTACCGATACTCACCGTGACGGGTCGCAAATCCCAAGGCCCCAATTCAATCGCCCGACGTACTCGTTCGGCAACTGCGACGGCCTCGTCAGATCCGCAGGTGGGTAATATGACCGCGAACTCTTCACCTCCATACCGCGCGACCACGGATTCCGATCGGCTTTCGCGGGTCACAATACTAGCAACCTGTGTTAATACCACATCGCCGGCCGGGTGCCCGAACTGGTCGTTAAATTGCTTGAAGTAGTCAACATCGATCATGAGCAGGGACAGTGGTGTGCCGTACCGGCCAGCGCGAAAGTACTCGCGTTCGAGCGAGTCCTGAAACTCACGATGGTTCTTCAAACCGGTCAGTCCGTCGGTCGTTGCGAGGGCCTTGAGCCGCACGTTCGCGTCCGCGATTTCCGCATTTTTCCGTGTCAATTCACGTTGTGTATTAACGAGCTCGTTATTCAAGCGTGTGAACTCCGCCAGCATTTCCTCGTCCTGTTGTCGATATCGAGTCGCTACGAGTTGATCTTCTTTTAGTGTCATCCTCAGAGCGTTCAGTTGTTCGTTCTGAATCTTCGTCATTTCGTCAAACAATTTCATTATGCCCGCCCGCGACGGTGAGCCACACACGATGACACCTTCGTCGGTAAGTCCTCCGGTGAGTTATAAGCCCGTTATCTGGTTATCGCAGCGCACGTTCAACTCCCAACCAAAAGTCGCGTGCGATTCAAAGGCCGCGCGGAGGAACTCCTGGGCC
>JBGTEU010000281.1:0-4224 GCA_041747595.1 Bythopirellula sp. | reverse complement strand
GCCAGCCCGGCACGGACCGATTCGCTGATTGCGTGGGCAAGTTTGGCCCCGCCACCGGCGGTGAGCCGATTGCCTCGGATCTGAATCTCGGCGAAATCGCCGCCTGCCAGGCTCAGAACCATCCCAGGAACACCGTCGTCGCGGACCAAAATGTTGGAACCGCCGCCCAAAATGCGAATCGGCACCTCTTCATCACGGCAACGGCGCACAAGAGCCCGCAATTCATCGACGGTCTTAGGCTCGGCAAAAAACTCGGCGGCGCCGCCGATCTTGAGCCAAGTCCGTTCGGCGAGCGACTCGTTTAAGCGAACGATTTTTTCAAAGCCACTGACAAGTTTCATTTCAGATTGCACCTTAAAAGAGCAGCCTTATCGTGACTTGTTGACCGCCAGTCGTCAATTCTCTCAAAGATCCCGGCATTGGCGCGTGATTTATTACAGCGCACTCTTTCATCTCTTGTTTCGGCATGTTTGCCATTTTCGCATAAAACTTGGGCTTACCGAAACCGGACGGATGGGCCGGGGGCGAAAAAATTCGCCAAATTCCTGGGGAATCGGGCAGATTCTGCTCAAGACGGAAATTTCCCGGCCTCCACCCCGCCCCATTGGCGGCAAGTTTCGTAGCAGGCCACCGCGACGGCGTTCGACAAATTGAGGCAGCGCACCTCGTGCCGCATCGGAATCCGCAGACAGCGGTCCGGTTTCTCAAGCAGTTCGTCGGGGATCCCTTGCGATTCACTACCAAAGACCAGAACCGCCCCCGGCTGGAAGCGGACATCATCGTAATTTCGTGTCGCTTTTTTCGTAAAGTACCAATGCGATTCGACGGGCAATTGGGCGACCAGTGCGGCCCAATTGTCGACGACCTCCCATTCAAGGTATTGCCAATAATCGAGGCCCGCCCGGCGGAGATAGGAATCCTCGGTGCTAAATCCGAGCGGCCGCACGAGCCACAATTTCGCCCCAACGGCCACGCAGGTCCGCCCGATGTTGCCGGTGTTGTAATGAATCTCCGGCTGATGGAGCACGATGTGCAGTTGGGGTTCGTAGGGCACGGCAAGTTCGAGAACGTGGGGTGGACCGGGCGGACAAGTCGCTACGTTTGGATTACGATACAAAATCCCCCTCCTTAGAAAGGAGAGGGATACAAAATCAAATTTTACCGGCACGACCCACACTTGTCTCCCGCCCCTTGAGTAACCCCGGAGAGTTTCATGGCTGTTGGTTTTGGCATCATCGGCACGGGCATGATCAGCAATTTCCACGCCCGCGCGATTGCCGACGTCCGTGGCGCGAAACTGGTCGCCTGTTACAACCGCACCGCGGACAAAGCGCAAGCCTTTGGCGACGAGAATGGTTGCACGGCGTACGATTCGCTGGATGACTTGCTCGCCGATGACAAAGTCGACGCGGTTTCCGTTACCACGCCGAGCGGTGCCCACATGGAACCGGCAATCGCCGCCGCCCGCGCCCGCAAACATGTCATTATCGAGAAACCGCTCGAGATCACGCTCAAGCGTTGCGACCAAATTATCAACGAATGCTCGAAGCAGGGCGTCAAACTTTCGACTATCTTTCAGTCCCGTTTTCATGATTCGTCTGTGAAAATAAAACAAGCCATCGACGCGGGGCGATTCGGCAGACTCACGCTCGGCGATGCCTATGTGAAGTGGTGGCGGACCCAAGAATACTACGATAGCCGACCCTGGCGAGGGACCTGGAAGCTCGACGGTGGCGGGGCCCTCATGAACCAAGCGATCCACACAGTCGATTTGCTCACCTGGATCATGGGACCCGTGGAAAAAGTGCAGGCCTTCACCGCAACGCTCGCCCACAAGCGGATCGAAGTCGAAGACGTCGCCACCGCGACGCTCACGTTTGCCAACGGCGCGCTGGGGGTTATCGAAGCCTCGACCGGCGTTTATCCCGGCTATCTCAAGCGGATCGAACTTCACGGCACGACCGGCTCGGCGGTACTCGAAGAGGAAGACATCAAGAGTTGGGAATTCGCCAAGAAAGCCAAGGGGGATCAGGCGATTCTTGAAGAGATGAAAAAGAGCAAGAGTTCGGGCGGAGGCGCTGCTGACCCCGCCGCGATTGGGCATCACGGCCACACGCGGCAATTTCAGGATTTTGTGAAGGCGATTAAGAACGATACCAAGCCGGCCATCGACGGGCCCGAAGCGCGACGATCGGTAGAGATTATCCTGGCGATTTATAAATCGGCGAAGACGGGTAAGGCGGTGGGGCTGCCGTTGGATAAGGGATAAGGGAAATTCATTTCACACAAAGGCGCAGAGAACGCAAAGAAATCGAATAGAGAGCTATTATTAGTAGTTGAGTTCGTTGCACTCAACAATAGCGCCTAACTTGGTTGCCCAATGCCGCATGATTCTCGCTTTTTTCCTTGCAACAACCTGCGTGATAGGCAACTTAAGTACTTTTCCAAAGAATTGCTGAAGGAATGCCTCTCCCCTTCCACCATCAGGAATCGACTGAACTCGTATTTTTACCGGTTGGAACTCTCGACTTTTACGCAACGAATTGAAGAGATTGTTCAAATAGAGCTTCTTGGCATTTAACAGGACCTCGCTATCAATAAAAACTGAAATCGAATCGGCACAAATAAGTTCGAACTGCCCCTGCATAGCATCAGCGAGTGAGAGTTCTTTCAGTAATACAAACGGGCACGGTGGTGGCTTGTATTCGGTGTCATTGACCAGCGATTGCAGTGTTCTATCGATGCGAGCGCGATCATAACCGCGTTCTAACAAAACCAAGCTGTATCCAGCCACCGTTGGTGGTGCAAGCTTCTCAGGCGGACAGGCAGCAAGCTGTTCCTGAGTTTGGAGGTCCAGCCAGTCGTTTGATTCGGTCATGGAACTCTCGACTCAAAATGCGATATTACTCCGACGTCACCGTTTGATCGTTCAATGGAAATTTCAGCGGCAACACGGGCACAGCTTTTTCGGCTTTCTCGGCTTTTTCACGCGCTTCACGTAGTTTTTTAGGATCGAGTATTTCGTGTCCCGATTTGCTTTCTTCTTCCTGAAGCTTCGCAACTAAACCGGTCAAAGTTCCCCCCGCTTCTGCGAGAAGCTGTTCTCGTGTCTTGCGTATTTCATCAAGGATTGGATTTAAAGTCACCATATCGGCCTCCCAGAAATTCTGGTGGAGTACAAATAAGCAAACGTGGACAACCAAGATTTTTCAGGGTTTCGTACACACGCGGCAAGGTATGCGCGTTAGCGATGTGCCTACAATTCTGAGTCAATAGATATTCTATTCCAGAAAATGCCGCAGTGGCAACATGCAAGGCATCCGCAGCCGCGCTAGGGGGCATGAGTGAGGCCGACACCAACGCTTCTGAAATACGGAATACCTCTTCGGTGATTGGTATAAGTGGCATATCTGCCAAAAGTTCCAGTCGCTCTTTCGCGGCAGTTGGGTCACCTGCAGAAGCTTCTTTGATTACAAGCTGCGATGTCACAAGTTTAAAATTGGCCCGTTCCAGACGCCACCAATCGCGTGCCTGAAACTGAAGTAGCGAAGTCATGGGGTCAGCAGCCGGTCGTGCCGTAGCGTGGCTTACAATCGATGTTTCGATATAGACGGTTGCCATTGGATGCTTACACTTCGACCAAGGAATTTTCTTAAGTATAACAAAATATCTGATTGATATTCACAAAAGGGCAACTGCCCTCTGGCTGGGCGGTTAGGACGTGTACCCAGGGACATTTTCGAGTGCCTCCGTTGGGCCCTCCTTCGAACGTCTCACGACACTCAGATTGCCGTTGGTTTCCAGAATCACCGCTTCCACGTTATCAAAAGACGATTGGCCTTCGGAGCGAACCGCCGACTTGATTTCGTCTTCAGTGACGCGCGCGGCCTTCATCGCGGGCTTCAGAAATTGGCCTCGATGGAAGAGCAACACGGGCTCGCCGTTGACATATCGTTCTAAGAACGATGAGGCCTTCGCTACGCGAGCAAGCATGTATTGCATGGCGATCAACAACGCGAATGCCAGCATACCCTGAGCCAGAGCCACATCCCGAGTGGTGATCACGCTTGCCAGCGTCGATCCGAGGGCCACGGTGACGATAAAGTCAAACGCATTGAGCTGGGCGAGGGTACGGTTTCCCGAGATGCGGACCATGAGCAACATGCCAGGGTAAGCAAAGAGCGATATCACCGCCGTTCGAACGAGCGGTTCCCAGCCGCTGAA
>JBGTEU010000280.1:0-4034 GCA_041747595.1 Bythopirellula sp. | reverse complement strand
GTGAAGCGGCGGCGGTCATGGCGACAAAATCGGCCGTGGCGGCGCTCCCCCAGGGTACGAAATAACGCACGGCGGTTTCATTTTCAGGAGCAATAAACCCGCCAAATTTTTTCGTCGTCACTTTGTGCGAGACGCTGCCGTCAGCAAGTTGCGTTTTGAGCACCCACTCGATCTCCCAACGTATCTCGTCGAGATAATCGGGAACTTGGTTCGTCGATTCGGGAAGATCGAGATTCAGTTTTCGCAGTGAATCGGGAAAGTGCTCCCACGCTTGCAACATCATTCCCACGGTAATCCCCGCGTTGACGATGTATTTGTTATAGTCCCCCGCATCGTGCCAGCCTCCCGTAGCATCCTGCGTTGCCCGCTCCGCCCCAACAAATGTCGTATCGGCATCGTGCAAATGGCACGCTTCGTGGGTGAATAACTTATCCCCATGTTTGCCCGAGACACTCATCCCACAGCGGGTGAGATACATTCCTCGCATCACCGTGTAGAAAGTTTCGTTAAAGACATTGGGCGCAATCGCAAATTCCGGTGAAGCACCCAAGCCCTCGACCTCCAAGCGATAGGTTCCCGGCGTGTTGACGGCGGAAAAGTCAACGGTCGCAAGATATTCTTGCGTATCTGAGTTGAAGACCGCCGCCGAGGACTTGCCTGAAAAGACGACTTTTTCATCCGTGACTCGGATGACGTGGAAAACCTCTTTAGCCTCGGCGATAGAAACCACTTTGCGAGCATCCGGCAAATAGCCCACCGTGTTCATTCGGTAGGGATAGGTCGCCGTTTTCGCTGCTGGCTCTGCAATCCCTTGACCGCAGAGGCTACTGCTGCCCAAAACGAGCAGCACCAAGGTCAGAATACCGGCGAACAAACCGTGCTTCTCGTGTCGAGCGCCAAGGCATTTTACTGGGTCAAAACGAAGGGACATATCTCATCCTCTGGCCAAGTGCAGCGATCAAGAACATTCTGCCATACTTCTCTCCATCAGTTCTATTAATGGAGACCTTTTGCATCCGCAGTCAAAAGCGCCCCATTACCCCCTACGGAGGGGTAGTGAAAAATGAAAAAAATGGCGACAAGATCGTTGACATCGTTACAAGGCGATCTTATATTGCAACCGGTGTCATTTCAATTGATGTTCGTTAAAAACATTGAAATTATAGGAATTGACGAAAATCGACTACTTCCTGACACCGATTGCAAGAACTCCTTCTACTGAGTCTATTTATAACTATTTGCAATGATCTGAAATTCCATTTCTATGCGGTAAGCCTGAATGTCCGTCACGATTTACGAGATCGCTGAAAAGGCTGGGGTCTCCAGTTCTACCGTTTCTCGCGTGTTGCGTGGGGATAGTGGCGAGCAACGCCCGAGCAGCATGGCTCGTGCCGCAGACATTCGCCGAATCGCCTTGGAACTCGGCTATCGACCCAACATTCGGGCACGGGGTTTCTCGCAGCGCCGCACTTATGCCATTGGCATGCTCTACACCGAAGATGCCTGGCTCTTCGAGGGCATGAACACGCAAGTCGTGAGCAGCGTGGTCCGCACCCTGCAGCAATCGGGTTATCACTTGGTGTTCGCGCCGATTGATGAGAGCGGCACGTGGGAAGAAATCGTGCTTGGCGGGCAAATTGACGGGGCCCTGGTGTTCCAAAAAATGCCCGACCATGTGAGCGAAGCGCTCCGCGAGCGAAAGGTGCCGACAATCTTGCTGGGTGACAATTCCGATCCGACATTGTCGCATATCATTGTGGACGATTTTTCGGGCGCGTACGCCGCGACGAAGCACCTCATCGGCCTCGGCCACAAGCGGATCATGTATCACGTCAACGATGCCGTGAAGCCCCATTATAGCATCAGCGAACGTCAACGTGGTTATGAGGCTGCCCTCGCCGAGCATGGTCTGGAAAGCTTGGAATTCATCAGGCCCACCGAAGATGCCATCCACCAAATCGTACATAACGAGGCGAATCGCCCCACGGCAATCGTCGCCTACAGTAACTATGAAGCCACCTTGCTCGTGCATGCGATGTGGCAATACGGCGTTTCGATTCCCGCGGACATTAGCATCGTGGGTTTCAACGATCTTTTCGCGACCGAGTTTATGACTCCTCCCTTGACGACCGTCGGTTACGACGCGGTTCGCATCGGCGAGAAGGGGGCGGAGATGGTTGTGCAAGAAATTGAATCACCCTTGGAAGAAAGAACGCTTCAAGTCATTCAGATTAAACCCAAGTTGGTAGTTCGCGGTTCCTCGGGGCCACCCCCGGGGAAATAGACAATATTTGCAATCGTAAGCGTCGAATAACCTTTTCAAACAGCTTTTTCAAATTTTTTTCCATTGCGAATCCATACACCCTATGGGATCGCATAACGCCTTTTCTTTTTGTTCTTTTTAATACGTTATCACCTCAACGTGAGGATAAGACCATGTCACGGACTTTCGGTCAACGAACGCGAGTGAGCGCTTTTACGCTGGTGGAATTGCTTGTGGTGATCGCGATTATCGGCGTGCTCGTGGGCTTGCTGCTGCCGGCCGTCCAAGCGGCGCGCGAGGCCGCGCGGCGGACGCAGTGCGTCAACAATTTGAAGAATTTGGCACTGGCACTTCATAATTATCATGACGCGAACAAGCATTTTCCACCGGGCTTTGATTTGGCGAATTACTTCATTCCGACTTGGGGCTGGACCTATTACACACTTCCTCAGCTCGAGCAGGCGGGCCTGCACGATCTTCTGTCACGAGGCCCCAATTCCCGCAATCGCACGTTGGCTCAAGTTTTTACCGATGCTGCCGCGAATGGTGGGTTGAGTTCTCCCGAAGCGTTCGCATTGCAGACACAAATACCGATATTTCGTTGCCCCTCAGATTCCACGCCTGGTCTGCTGCCTGCATACGAATCGACTTCTGGAGGTGAATATCCCCTACGGCCCTTCGATACGACTGCTCCCGCTCCTCCTGGTGGTACCGCGCATGTATTTCAACCTGCAACCTCGAACTATGTGGGTTGCAGCGGATTTTTTTACGGTAGACTTTGTACCCCGGCAGGTCTTACGCCTGGCTTTGGCTGCGACAATTCAGGAATATTCTTTGTCGGCAGCAAGATTTCGTTTAAAGACATTGCCGACGGCACGAGCAACACCTTACTCTTAGGCGAGCGGGATGAGCGGTGCAATTCGGGCAGTTGGATCGGTACGGCAAGTCCTCCCGATATCAACCATCGGCGCGGTTATTTCCAAGTGGGCTCGACGCGCTGGGGAGTCAATGAACCCGCCCCTCCAAAAAGTGCCAGCTTCCGTGGTTGTGACGCATCCTTCAGCAGCGCTCATCCGGGCGGGGCGAATTTCGCGATGGCGGATGCCTCGGTTCGCTTTATCAATGAATCCATCAATTACGATAACGGAGACGTGCCGCATGGCATGCCCGTTTACAACATGGCGTCTATGAAGGAGAGCTACTATCCCGCCAATTGGCCCAACGATAACGTAGGCGTGTTTCATCGCTTGGGATCGCGCGATGAAGGATTAATCGTCAGTGGCGAATTTTAACGATGTGGTTTAGGGAATCGGAATGATCAAGACTTTCAGATTCAGAGATAGCCTTTTATTGTTGGTGCTTGTGAGCGGTTGCTCGCAGGGACCCAACGTCGGCGAAGTCTACGGCAAGGTGACTTATCAGGGTCAGCCAATACGTTTTGCCAAGGTGGAATTCAAGCCGGTGGCGGGAGGCAAGTCTTCACTTGGTTGGACCAATGAAAAAGGGGAGTATGTCGCCCAATATACGCTCTCGGAGACGGGGGCCCTCGTGGGAATGCATACTGTGACCTTGAACGCCTATGACCAGGAAGGTCAGGCAGCACCTCCCGTGCCCGCGGAATACGCCGGGAAGGGAACCGAGTTTGAAGTGAAACCTGGGTCAAACCAGTTTGATATTAGTTTTTGATTAGACTAGGAGGAATTCCCACGACGTTGGGAAGCAGTCCACAAGTAGGCAATGTGTTGTGTGTTCTACGGCTACACGTAAAGGC
>JBGTEU010000279.1:0-7872 GCA_041747595.1 Bythopirellula sp. | reverse complement strand
GATCGGTGTCGCTTAGGTTAAAGCGCTCGAGCACAATCCGACCGCTGACCGAGACACGATCTTCAACCGTTCCCTCGAAGCGGAAGCTGGTGTAGCGGTCGTCCTTTTTGGTTTGCTCGACGCGAATGTGAAGGGTGTGCCCCGGGGCCACAAAATCGGCGTACTTCACCGCGCGGGCCTCGTGGAGCACGACGATGCTATGGGCGTAGTTTTCGCTCATCCGCACCAACCACGCCCCCGCCTGGGTCGCCGCCTCGAGCATAAAAACGCCAGGCAGCACCGGGAACTCGGGAAAATGGTCCCCAAGATATTCTTCGGCGAGTGAAACATTCTTCACGGCCGTTAGTTGGGTATCGGGCTCATAGGAGAGTATCCGATCCAGTAGCCAAAATCGCATAAGCTGGCATCCCAAAAACGGTTCATCGCCGTGTCGGAGAGAGTGAGTGGGCAAAATAGCGAATTGGCGATTATACCCGGCCAAAAAGGGGCCGACAACGGCTGTGGGATTCCCCTGAAAGCTCGCAAACCCGGGTTTCGCGCCAGTTACAGCGGCTGGGCAAAGCTTGCTGGAAAGCGGATTACCAACTTACGCCCGTTTCGAGCAGCTTGTCCCGCGCGGCGGCCCACTCCTCGGCGGAGACGCGAACGACGTAACCCAACTCGTCAACTTTCATGCCGGAGCGGACGATACCCCGGGGCGGGACCAAAATAGATTCTGCTGGTGTTCGCTGTTCTACGTCCCACAGTCGTGCCGTTTGGTCACCACTCCCCGTCACGATTTGAGTGCCGTCGGGAGAAAAAGCAACGGAAAGAACCCGAACTTCATGGCCCTCGAACCGACGCAACTCCTGGCCCGTCGCCACGTCCCATAGTCGTGCCGTTTGGTCACGACTCCCCGTCACGATTTGAGTGCCGTCGGGAGAAAAAGCAACGGAAGCAACCCCTCCTTCATGGCCCTCGAACCGACACAACTCCTGGCCCGTCGCCACGTCCCACAGTCGTGCCGTTTGGTCAAAACTCCCCGTCACGATTTGAGTGCCGTCGGGAGAAAAAGCAACGGAATCAACTCCGATTTCATGGCCCTCGAACCGACGCAACTCCTGGCCCGTCGCCAGGTCCCACAGTCGTGCCGTTTGGTCACCACTCCCCGTCACGATTTGAGTGCCGTCGGGAGAAAAAGCCACGGAATAAACTGGGCCTTCGTGAATAAACAACTTCGGTTGGCGGCTATCCCCCGCTGCCATGAAATTGCGAGAGCTAGCTCGCAATTCCTCGGTTTGAGCTTTTCCGTACGCCGCCACGGCGAGAGCGATACCTTTACTATTTTCGCCATTAGCATACTCATTGGCCGCGCGCACAAGTAAATTCACCGCGAGCTGGTTCTGCAAATCTTCGTTTTTCTGTTCAGCTTCTATAGTTTTCTCCTCAGCAATCTGCTCATTTTTCGTTGCAATCTCAGATTGTTCATTCGCCCGCTTTTTGTTCTCTTCAGCAATGGTTGCTTTATTATTTGCGTAAATCGCCAGCGCTGACGAAATAACTGTTCCCATCAATAACAAGAAAGCGACGGCCGCCAACAAACTCGCCACCGCCCGATGCCGTTTGCACCATTTCCAAGTCCTCCCCACCACTCCGACGGGCCGCGCGTGGATCGGCTCGCCCCGTTGAAATCGCCCCAAATCGTCGGCAAGAGCTTGAGCTGTCTGATAGCGATGCCGTGGCTCTTTTTCCAAACATTTGTGACAGATCGTTTCCAAGTCTTTTGGGACTCTTTTATTGATTTTACGGACTTCCTGCGGATTCTCTTCCTTGACTAATTCAATCGTGTCATAAACCGAGACACCCAAGTGGGGTGGCTTTCCAGTCAGTATGTGGTAGAGGATCGTGCCCAATCCGTAGACGTCGGAACGAGCATCGACGTTTTTTACTTTCCCCCAAGCTTGCTCGGGAGGCATGTAGCTCGGACTTCCAAGAGGCTGATTTTCAATGGTCAAGGACGCGTCCTGGTTGTCAAATCTTGCCAAACCAAAGTCGGTCACGTACGGAGCGCCATCCTTATCGATGAGAATATTACGCGGCTTGAGGTCGCGATGAATGACGGGCATTTCCCTTGAATGAGCATACTGAATCGCGTTGGCCACGGGGATGAGAATGTTTGTCGCGTCTTCCGCGGACAACGGACCGTCGTCCAAACGATCAGCCAAACTTTCACCCTCGATGTAATCCATCGAGATATAGTTGTTACCCTCGTGGAGGCCGATTTCATGGACTGCGACGATGTTCGGATGCTTGAGATTCGCCGCGGCCTGGGCTTCGCGACGAAACCGCGCGATGTTTTCCTTCGTCGTGTACTCGGCCAATAGGATCAGCTTGATGGCCACGATGCGATTCAGCGAAACTTGTTTCGCCTTGTAAACGATTCCCATGCCTCCTCGAGCAATTTCTTGGAGCAATTCGTAGTCGCCTAAGTAGCGAATCTTTTCGGGAACATCTCTCGTGGAATTATCCCCCTTTTCAAACGCATCGACCTCGGCCGCTTTCCAACTGGAATAGTCTGCCGTCTCCGATTCATTGAAATACGGGAACCTTGCATGATAATCGCCCAAGCTTGGTTCTTCACCTCGCGCCCTGCGCAGTTCTAATTCCACCGGCAGTAGTGCTTTAAAAAGGAAAGGGCGCAGATATTCAGGCACGATTTGAAGCATCTCTTCAATACTGCGCGGAATGCCGCTTTGCCAGGCATCTTCATATTCATCGCAGAGCTGATCGATGAGTTTGCGATCTTCAGGAGTGAGAGCATCATTATCCATCGTGTTTATCAAAGAAATGCAATTTCAGCCTTTGGACCAATTCTCTTTTACGAGCTCTCGCTTACGCCGGATTTTCGCTTCCGAACACCTGAGTTTAACGGCGATTTCTGCGTCGGTACAACCTTGCAGGCGGAGCACGACAACTTGCCGCGCGACGGGGTCCTGCAAATCTTCCATCATCTCATCGACCCGGAGGGCAATCTCTTCTTCCGAGGGTTGACTTTCTTTTTCAAGCGGCGAGACGAACGATTCTGATTGCTTCATCGCCAGCGCCGCTTCGTTCACGACATTTCCTCCGCCACGTTTCTCGGCTTTCTCATGCCTAGGATGCTTGCATGCCTTGCGATAAGCGATTGTCAGCAGCAAGGACCAGAAATCATCGCGATTCTCCAACTTGGAAAACTCGTTGTTTCGCGCACCCTCGAAGAACGAGTTCATAGCCGACAAGGCAACGTCCTCTTCATCCGCCATGCCGCAATATTTGCGGTTGAGCCGCTTCGATATCATAGGCACAAGCCTCGGCCAGCTTCGTCGAAAAATCTCCTGCTGAGCAACACTGTCGTTGCGCGACTGAACAGCCTGAATAAATTGGGTTACTGAATGGCTTGATTCCATGTGAATCTCCTCAAGGCTGGTCGTCTTACTTCATCGAAGATAGCCGACCATTGGGGTTTGTAAATTAGTTTGCGATGAATTTTCTTCGCGAACAATTCGCGCATGGCAGAACCTCGCACCCTGTGCGAGGCAGCTGCCGCGTCAGTCACCAGGCCAAGAGTTCAAATTCGTTGTAAACCGGGCCGAGGTTATCAACTTGAAAGAAGAATCGCCCCATCCAACGGGGGAACACCACCGACACGCACTCATCGCCCAAATCGCTGTCGTAGGCAACCAGTTTGCCATTTGTGCCGTAGATATACAGATCCAGATCCGTGTCCCCATCGCCTACGACCGCAATGTGAGTAGTTTCACCTCCCGACAGAAAGACTTCATACCCGACTGTGCCCCGGGCGGGCACAACATCTTGGGTTCCCGCGGTACCATCGAGAGGGCTGCCCGAAGCGGCCTGCATCAGCGATCCGAGGGTCAAGATCGTCAGGGCGAAAGTTTTGAACATTTTCTTGCTCCAAAGTGACAGGCGGTCGCGATTTCCCGGCTGACCAACATGGCCTTTTCGGATGATTCGCCGTCGCTCGGCTCTGTCTATTCAGGTAATGCCCAAAACCGGGTTCTAGTCGCCACGAGTTCTAGAAAAAAAAATTTGTCCAATTTTTTTGGCGGAAAATTGCCCCAAATCGGCATGTGAAATCTAGGAGGCCATCTCATCGGATGGCCGGACTTAATGACCTGACCCAGGAGTTTCCAATGCCAGCCGCTTTATCGACCGATTCTGGTTCCTACGTCCTTGGCGAAAAAGAAGCGTCGCATTTACACAATGCCGAGACAGCCACAGAGCTCGTCAGCCTCCCCGTGACAAAAATCACGGCTTGCGCTCACACAGCGGGGCGCTACTTCTTGGCCACCTTGGAAAAGGCAGGAACCGTCTTTGTCAGCCTGATCTTTGCACCCGCTATCATCATGGCCTGGTTGGCAGTAGGACTGCATTACTTAAAGAGCCGAGATAGCATCCAAGCAGCCTCGCAAGAAGCGTCTGAACAGCAGGCTTGGATGACCGAAATGGAAGACTTCGACCGGTTTTAGCGATCTAGTTCTTGTCCGAGACTTTGCAGCTGCAAGCGAGCCTTGTCCACAAAGGACTGCAATTCACGGTTTTCACCGTAGGAACTAATAATACTTTCCAGGATGAGACGCGCCTGGAGAAGTTCACCCTCGGTTAGCAGCTTCTGGGCCTCCTCGATTCGACCCCGCACAAAGTCGGACTGGCTTTGAGTGGCCTCGGGATTTTCTCTGATATTCTGAATCCTCATGCGGGCCAATGCAACATAATCCTGGTCGTATTCCTCCTCGCCATTCGCAAACATGGTGATCAGATGATTGTACTTATTCAAAGCCGTAATGCGGTCTCCCAACTTCTCGATATTCCAGGCCTCGGTGTAGGATTGCTCGGCCATGCTATCCGCAGGCCGACCGAGCCGTTGATTATTGCGAGCTCGAGCCTCTGCCCGATACATGCGTCGCTTTTCTTCGAACTTCCCGATTTCGCCCGCGAATTCCGTCTCGGGATAGTATTGCCGCAGTTCCTCGATCAACGGCTCGGCCGCTTTCCAATCGACCATGCTTTCGGACTCCAACAAGGGCCGTAGTCGGTCGATCAATTTTTCTTCGCTCGCCGGCTGCAGCGACCACCATCCCCCCGCCGCGAGTATCACCAGACACAGAGCCAGAAACCAAACCCGCTCGTAAAACGGGCTGGTGTCGCGCTGCGTGGTTTGCATGTGCTTTTTCAATCGCATGATGTCGCTGCGATCGGAATCCACTTTGAACATGCCCTTGCGACCGGAGATCGCTTGCTGGGTGGCGCTCATTCCCGAGGCGACTTTATCCTTGGCAGTAACAATCGCGCGATGGGCTTCGTCGGCCGTTGACAAGCGTTCGGCCCGTTTCACCGCGAGCAACTTGGCGGTCAATACGTCGAGCCACACGGGGCTATCGAGCACCTTAGTCGACACTCGCGGGGCATCGCCGTTGCGGCGGGCCTGCACCAACTCCGCGGGTGAATCAGCTTTCCAAGGGAGTTCCCCCGACAGGCATTCGTAAAGAATCACGCCAACGCTAAACAGATCGCAGGGGGGAAGCGACGCCGACTGCTTGCCGCGGAATTCCTCGGGCGCAAGATAATGGGCCACCGACATGGGAACGCGCAAACCGAGCACGTCGTCCTTGTCGGCCCAGGCGCAATCGAAGCCGCAAACTTTCACGCCGCCGCTTTGAGGCAAAATAATCCGCGATGGCGTGAGCCGTTGATGCACGTAGCCCAGTTGATGCGAATGCTTGAGCGCCAAGCAAATCCCGTCGACGATGTCGACCGCCATTTCCCAGGGCAATTTGCCGCGGCGATCGAGCACGTCACGGAGCGACTCCCCGGTCACCAACTCCAACGCGAGATAGGGCTGGCCTTCCTCGACGGCACCCCCCAGGCAACGGACGATGTTCGGGTGGACGAGCCGCTGCAGCCGCTTCACGTCGGAGGAGAACGTGTTCCCCGCCATGGGGCGGTTCACGAGCCCGAGCGGCAAGAGCTTGACCGCCATCGACGACTTGCGTTCCAAGTGCAGACCGCGCAGCACGTTGCCGGCCCCCTCGTGGTCGAGGGACTCCTCCAAGGCAAACGGGCCAATTCGCGATCGCTGCATCAGGTTTCGCTTCGTTAAGATCGAACGCCGCGAAGAAAGGTGGGGCAGGCGCCACCCGGTTTATTGTAACCGGGATGCAGGAAGGAGCAATTTCAAACCCACTCTATTACGGAAGGTAGTTTTGTCATTCCGAGGGAGCCTAAGCGACTGAGGAATCTGGGTTCGATCATTGCACGTCGTCGGTGCGTACACGTACTGCATGCCAGATCCCTTCCGCCTCCGACGGAGCAAGCCTCTCTCGGGATGACATTATTACGCGTTGCCCGGCGGAGCTTCCGCGGGCTGCTCGGGGGGTTCCGGCTTGCCGTTGGTGATGAGTGCGGGGTCGATGTTCGCTTCCACCTGGCGGAGGATGGCCCGCGTCTTATCGCGGTCGAAGTAGAAATCGTCGAGCCGAATCCGTTCGGTGCCGCTGGGGGTCTTGTAACTCGCGAAGGCGATCCCTTTGGATTGCCACTTTTTCTTGTTGAGCTCGGTGATGTTGGCGTAGGTGGTTTCGTGGCCCGCCTTGTCGCGCAAGTGGGTGTCGTCGCATTCGATCCAGCGACCCAACATGTAAGCGAACCGCGACAGAAACCCAATGCCAATCAATCCCGCGGCACCAGCGTAATAAAATTGCTCGTTGATGTCGTAATCTTTCTTGGGTTCGCCCGGATTGCCCGTCGGCCAACCTTTTTCCATCGCTAAGTCGTTCCACGCGTTGAGCTGATCGAGCTCATCCATTTCTTCGTTTTCTTCGACGAATTTTTGGAACTCCACGGCGCGGATTTGCTGATTGGGATAAGTCACCAATCCATCGTAGAGAAACCACGCTCCTCCCGCGGCACAGAACAGGCCCACGAGCCCAAGCCGCATGAGATAGCCCCGGCTGATATCCGCGCGTAAAGTCATCGAAAAATCTCCGAAGAAAAGTGCTCGGCTCGACACCAATTGCGAGCCTGCCCTATTGTAACGCGAAGCCACTGTAGCGGCAGCGCTCGTAAGGCATTCCCGACGGTTCGCGACGGTGTCGCGGGTGGGATTGTAGCGAAGAGTGGGGCTATTCAACGATACGATCATCCAAACCAAGGATGACAATCCCGGGACGCGCCAGTGATCTATCGCAGAGATATCCACGGTTTCGGCGAATGCTTTCGCCGAGGAGGCTGTTGCTGACACGCATGCGGCGCACGCCGGTGCCGGGCAATCAGCCCCACGCCCGCCAAGGCGACCACAACAGGCCAAGCCGCCCGATGTTCTTTGCCTTCCCCGTTCCGCAAGGGGATGGCCGCGTCGGCAAGCGAGTCGCCCCGGTGCCAATCGGCGAAGGCCTGATCGTGCGCCGTTTCCACGGCACTTTCGGCATTCGCGGCAGCGGCCTGATCGGGCTTGGATTGTTGGTTGTGAGGAATTTCTGCTTCCAGTCCCACGGCGTCCACGGGCAAGTTCTGCGGAACCTTGGGGGTATGCCGCTGCCGAGCCGACGTCTCCCCGGGGCGATGGGGCGTTGAATTCTCAAAGACGGCGTCGCGCGCAATTGGCTCGACGAAAATGGCCGGAATGATTTCTTGCGCCGCGTCTTCCGATGCGGCATGGCTGCTGGTTTTCTCGCCCGCTTTCAAGGCGGCGACTTCAAAGTACACGTCCCGCGCCCGGGTCATTGAAAGTTCCATCATCCCCGACACGGGAGCCAAGGTCTGCGACATGACTTGGGGAACGGAAATCGCAACAAAGCCGCTGTCGGTATTATGCGAAGTCTTGGTTTGGGCGAC
>JBGTEU010000278.1:0-2677 GCA_041747595.1 Bythopirellula sp. | reverse complement strand
TCCCCCGGTGAGTCCAATAATCAGCATGTTGTATTGCACCGCTGGGTGTTAACTTTCTTGCCACGATTCGCATTCGGCCCAGTTGTCACCGAATTTTACGTCGACCCCCAGCGGCACGGCGAGCGTCATGACGCTGCTCATGGCCTCGACGACTAGGCGGGCCAGTTCGTCGATCCTATCGGGAGCGACTTCAAACACCAGTTCATCGTGAATTTGCAGGAGCATTGTCGCTGACAATTTCGACTCTTCAAGTTTTCGTGCGACTGCGATCATTGCCAGCTTCATAAGATCGGCCGCGGAACCTTGGATCACTGAATTGACGGCCGTGCGTTCCGCGAGGTTCAGTTGCCGCAGGGCTCCCGTTTTTTCCTCGCGCAATCCCACGGGCACAGGTCGGATCCCCTGGACCGAACGTCGGCGGCCTAAAAGTGTCGAGACATAACCCTGTTGTCGACAACGGGTGAGAGTCTCTGTCATGAACCGCAGGACTCCCGGATAGCGAGCGAAATAGGTTTCGATAAACGTCGTCGCTTCGTCTTTCGAGATTCCCAAACCCTTGGCCAAGCCAAAAGGGCTCTGTCCATAGATGATGCCGAAGTTCACGGCTTTGGCACGGCGGCGCATGTCGCTATCGACTTCAGCGAGGGGGACGTTTTGCACCTGGCTCGCCACGAGGGTGTGAATATCTTCGTTGTTGGCGAAGGCGTTAAGCAGAGTTTCATCCCCCGAAAAATGGGCCAACACTCGGAGTTCGATTTGCGAGTAATCGGCGGCGAGCAGCTTCCAACCCGGCGGGCCCGCCTTGAAGGCCGAGCGAATTTCGCGGCCTTCAGCCGTACGGATGGGGATGTTTTGCAGGTTCGGATTGCTGGAGCTCAGCCGTCCCGTGGCCGCCACAACCTGGTTGAACGAAGCATGCACCCGTTTCGTCCCAGGGTGTACCATCAGTGGGAGGGCATCGACGTAGGTGTTGAGGAGGTTGGCGTATTGCCGGTGCACGACGATTTTAGCCGGCAGCGGATGCATGGCGGCGAGTTCTTCAAGCACGCTCGCGTCGGTGCTCGGTCCGGTTTTCGTCCGTTTCACGACCGGCAGTTTCAATTCGCTGAACAACAGTTCCGCGAGCTGCTTGGGGGAAGCGATGTTGAGCGGATGCCCGGCAAGCTCTTCGATTTCGATGGTGAGTTGATTGAGCTTGGCCCGGTACTGGGCACTCAACTCGGCGAGTCGTGCCGTATCGACCGCGATCCCGGCATACTCCATATCCCCCAGAATTTCCACGAGCGGCACTTCCGCCGCTTCGTTGAGCGTTTCCAATCCCTGCTCTTCCAGACGCGCGGTAAGTATCGGCACGAGTCGCAACGCCACCTCGGCGTCCTCGCCAGCGTAGGGAGCCACTTCGGCAACGGGCACTTGATCCATGCGCTTTTGATTCTTGCCCGTGCCGATGAGCGATTCGATTTTAATCGTCTCGTGTTCGAGATACTGGAGCGCCAGCTGGTCGAGGTTGTGGCTCCGCTCGCCGGAGTCGAGCAAATAACTGGCGATCATCGTGTCGAACTTGATGCCCGCCAGTTTGATCCCCGCCCCGCGGAGGGCCACGTAATCGTATTTAAGATTTTGGCCGACCTTGGTGATGGCAGGATTTTCCAGAATCGGTCGCAGAGTTTCGGCAACCAACTCGGGCGGAAGTACCGCCTCTTCCGAGGGTCCACGGACAGGAATGTAATATCCTTCGCCGGGGACAATCGCGATGGCATAGCCGACCAGTTCCGCAAGACGCGCGTCGATGTTGGTAGTTTCCGTGTCGATCGAAATGAGTTTTTGTTGGCTCAGTTTCTTGGCGCATTCCGCGAGTTTTTCCGGGGTGTCGATGACGTGACAGGTAGCTTGTTGGGCCGCCGCCTTCACCTGGGTCGGAGTCGCCTGATCGAGAGCGGCGATTCGCTGACCCAATGAGCGGAAACCGAATTCGCGAAACAATTCTTGAACGCGATTGTGGTCGATCGGCCGGTCGCGGGCGTCGTACCAATCGGGGACAAGCGGCACGTTCGTGTCGAGCCGGGCGAGCCGCTGGGAAAGCAGCGCATTACCCCGATGTTCGATTAAGTTTTGTTGCCTCTTGGCCCCTGGAACGGCCGAGGCATTGTTGAGCACGTTTTCCAACGTGCCGTATGTGGCCAGTAATTCTTGCGCAATCTTGGGTCCGATAAGCGGCACGCCCGGCACGTTATCGACTTTGTCGCCCACAAGTGCTTGAAAATCGACGACTTGATCGGGGCGCACTCCCCAATCAGCCATCAACGAGTTTGCATCGTACACTTCGTTCTTGCGGATATTGAACAGCGAGACGCGATCGGTGATCAATTGCCGGCAATCTTTATCGCCCGTCACGACCAGCAAGTTGGCTCCCAAATCATCGCACTGCCGCGCAAGGGTCGCAAGTACGTCGTCGGCCTCGAAGCCGGGGCTGGTGAGCACGGGGATGCCCAGCGCATCGAGCACCTCGCAAATTTGGGGAATTTGCGGAACCAAGTCGGCAGGCATCTCGCCACGATCCGCTTTATAAGCGTCAAAGAATTCATGGCGGAATGTGGGACCCGGCAAATCGAAGGCACAGAAAATCGCATCCGGTTGGCGAGTTTCCCACAGTTGCAGCACGTCGCGAATGAAACCG
>JBGTEU010000277.1:0-3773 GCA_041747595.1 Bythopirellula sp. | reverse complement strand
ACTTCGGCAATCAAAATCATCGCCCATAGCAGCCAAGCGTTGCTAGTCTCGCTGCCCGACACCAAAAAAGGCAGCAAAAAGAATCTCAGGAACAAAACGCCCACGCGCATGCCGCAGCCAAGGCCGACGGCCATGAACGGCGGGCCGAATTTGTAAAGGTTCCGTACGCGTCCGGGTAGCCCCAGCAGGATTCCCGTCATCGCACAAAGAATCGCCCAGTGCATATGGTGGTCGGTGATCCAGGCCCACGACTGTTGGGCATCAAGCGCGAATTGTTCCCGCCAAGGAGTCCCCGAGCGATAGGCGCTCGCGCCCACGCTGCCTGCGATGAGCACGGCAATGATGGCAAGCAGCCTCAGCGAGCCGACAACGTCTTTTTTCATGCACTCGTGCCGCACGAAGAGATACAAGATCGGCATCGCCACCAAGAGCACCAGATACTCGCCCACCATGGGGAGCGCGAGATGCCAAGCCGTCGCCTTGCCGACCCAGATCGCATAGGCACATGCGGCGGCCACCGCCGTGATCTGCACGATTTGAATGGCGATCTGCGCGCCGTCGAGCTCACCCCCTTCCGTCTGCAGCATGTGCCGCGCTTCGGCGACGGTGAGGTTGTTGACGAGCTTAGCGTCGCCGTCGGTGATTTTTTTGTCGACGGCAACAACAATCGAGGCCGAGGCCGGTTTTTTCTTGCGGGGCATACGGGGAATGGTAGCGGAGAAATCAATCAGGCCTCAAGCATCTTCCTCTGGTCGATATTCTCGAATCCGGCCCCTTTGGACGATCCACAACTTGCCTGTAATTTCTTCTTGATTCATTCCCTGCGCTAACAATTGGCAAAGATTCCAGATATCCTCGGCCGAGTGCTGGTGTGGCGGTCGAAGAACTGCGATGCCGTCATGTTCTGAGGGTGGATAAAGAAATGGATTAGAAAAGTCCATGTCCAGCGTCACGAGGCAGCGCTGTTCAGTTGCGCAAACTGCGGCAAGTTGGTCATCGCTGGCGGAAGTCAGGCTCTGCTCGGCGACCGTGGTAACATCGTGGCCTGCATCTCGAAAAAGCTCGGCGCCTCGTTGACCGAGGTTTTCGTCGAGTTTTATTTTCATGTGTCGCCACTCGATACGATATCCACATATCGCTCACGCGACATTTCAGCTCCGTATGCGATGCAAGCAAGAATATCCTCTTCTACAATGCCAGGATAGTTTTCTAATATCTCCTGAACCGACCATCCGCCCGCCAAAAGGTCTAAAACAAACGAAACCCAAATACGATGACCGCGAATGCACGGCTTTCCGAAGCAGATATTCGGGTTTACTGAAATTCTTTGTAATAGTTCACTGCGGGTCATTCGTAATCTCCTGGCAAGATGTCGCCAAAGTAATCATACGCTGAAGCCCTAATTACACGTCCAAATTCTTCACGTCGAGCGCGTGCTTTTGGATGAACTCGCGGCGGGGTTCTACGTTGTCGCCCATCAGGACGCGGAACAGTTCGTCGGCGCTTCCCGCGTCTTCCATGCGGATTTGCAGCAGCGTGCGGTTCACGGGGTCGAGCGTCGTTTCGCGCAATTCCTCGGCGTTCATTTCGCCCAGGCCCTTGAAGCGGGTGATCTGCAAACCCTTTTCCCCCGCGGCCCGGATTGCCGCCGGCAGGCCGCGAAGGTCGTCGAGTCCCGTCTCGTTCTCGCCACGGCGCAAGATGTAGCGCGAACCTTCCATCCCCGTGCGGTCGGTGGGGATCAGGGCTTCGATTTCAAAGCCAAGCTTCGAGAGATCTTTGAGGAGCGTGTTGATCGTGCGGACTTCGTGCAGTTCCACGATCCGCAACTTGGGCCCGACCTGGCCGTTGGCTTGGACGTTTTCTTCATCGCCCACGATCCCCGCGTCGAGCCGCACTTCCTTGCCGGTCGCTTTTTCTTGTTCGGCAACAAACTTATCGAGTGCCGCGCGGCCCGTGAACCAATGTTCCTCGGTGCCAAGAAACGCGTGAAAAATCGGCTGTTCCAGCGTGGCTGGGTCTTGCCGCTCGGCGTGATTTTTGTGACTGATCCCGCGGCGCTCGAGCGCCACGATCGACTCTTCCATCGCGGCAAGCGTACGGCAAAGTTTTTCCATCCGCTCGCCGTCGATCAGTTCCCCGTTCCCCGGATCGAACACGCAATCTCCGAGGCCTAACTCCAAGAGCTGCGTCTTCATTTCCTCCTCGGTCTGCACGTAGTGGACTTCCTTGCCCTTGCGGACCCGGAAGAGCGGCGGCTGGGCGACGTAGACGTGCCCTCCCGCGACGAGCTGATACATCTGCCGATAGAAAAACGTGAGCAACAGCGTGCGAATGTGCGAACCATCGACGTCGGCATCGGTCATGATGACGATGCGGCCATAACGACGCTTGCTGAGATCCTGGTCCTCGCCGATGCCGATTCCCACGGCGGAGATCATGCTGCGAACTTCTTCGTTGGCGAGCACTTTGTCTTCGCGGCTCTTGTAGGCGGTGATGATTTTACCCCGCAGCGGCAGGATCGCCTGGTATTCCCGAATACGCCCCCCTTCAGCGCTCCCACCGGCCGAATCACCTTCCACCAGGTAGAGCTCGCATTTATTGACTTCTTTGCTCGAGCAATCGCGGAGCTTGCCGGGGAGGCCCCCGCCCGAAAGGGCTCCTTTGCGTTCGCGGATCAGTTGCCGGGCCTTGCGGGCGCTCTCGCGGGCCTCGGCCGCCACGATCACCTTGTTGATCATCGATTTGGCGGCCTTGGGATTTTCCTCCAGAAACTTGCTCAAATAATCGCCGAACGCGGAATTGACGATCCCCTCGACCTCGCTGTTGCCGAGCTTGGTTTTCGTTTGACCTTCGAACTGCGGATGGGGGACGCGAACGCTGATCACGGCCGTGAGACCTTCGCGAACGTCCTCACCCGAGGGAACCAAATCCTTAAACAGATTCTGCTTTTTGCCGTAGGCGTTGAGCGATCGCGTGAGCGCGGTCCGGAAGCCGGAAAGGTGGGTCCCCCCTTCGGTCGTGCTGATGTTGTTCACGTAGGAATGCACGTTCTCGGTGTATTCACCGGAGTACTGCATGGCAATTTCCATCGTGACCCCTTCGCTCTCCCCCTCGAGAAAGAGCACCTCGGGGTGGACAACTTCGCTCGCCCGGTTGAGCCAGGTGACAAATTCCTGAATGCCATTTTCGTATTGAAAGGTTTCCGATTCGCTCGTGCGGGCATCGGCGATCGAGATCTTGACGCCCCGATTCAGGAACGCGAGCTCCTGCAATCGCTTGACCAAGATTTGATACGTGAACTTCGTGACCGGGAAGATCAGCGGATCGGGCTTGAATGTGGTTTTCGTGCCGCGTCGCTCGCTGGTGCCAATGCGGCGAACTTCTCCCTTGGGGATGCCGCGCTCGTATTCTTGGTGATAAACGTGGCCCTCGCGGCTGACTTCCACTTCACACCATTCGCTCAGGAAGTTGACCACGGTGACGCCCACGCCGTGCAAACCGCCGGAAGTTTGGTAGGCCCCCTTGCTGAATTTGCCGCCGAATTTGAGGACGGTCATCACCCCTTCTAGGGTGGAAACCTCGCGGTCCATTTGCTCGGAAAGCTGTTGGTGCTTCTCGACGGGAATGCCGCGGCCGTCGTCTTCGACCGTCACCGAGCCATCGGGATTCACCAGCACACGGACTTCATTGGCGTAGCCCGCCATCGCCTCGTCGATGGAGTTGTCGACCACTTCGTAAACCAAATGGTGCAGACCACGCAAGGTCGTGTC
>JBGTEU010000276.1:0-5499 GCA_041747595.1 Bythopirellula sp. | reverse complement strand
GCGGGCTTCAATGAGCCCCTTTTTCAAAAGTTGCTTGATCGGTGCGGCGGTACAGCCGGCAACCTCTGAGAGCTGCATTACCGTTAACGGCCGGTCGCTTGCCGCAAGTTGGGCGAGCGCCTGTTGCTGCTTGGCGCTCAGCTTGAGCGTGGCCAGTTGCTCGCGAACGTCATCGGGCACCGAGAGCAGCAACACTTTCCGTGTTCCGGCCAATAATCTTACCCCCGCGGGGACCACGGCTTCGAGCACTTCCCCCCAACTGCAAAGATAATAGTCGGCCATCCAGCGAGTGAGCCGCAGCATCGCCGGCGACAACAGCGATGCCGCATCCACCACCTCGGCCACGGATTTCAGTTTTGCAGGATCGACGGTTTTCGTGCCGAGAGCCACGCAGTAGCCGACCACCTTGCGATTCGACCGACCAAAAGGAACACGCACCCGGCGACCCACTTGCAGGTAGCGTTCCTGCCGCTCGGCGTCGCACAAAAAATCGGGGACAAGGTAGTCGTATTCGCCCGTCGCCCCTTCCCCCAACACGACCGTAGCCACCAGCCGTTGCTTGAGCGCATCGATTTCCCATTCGGCGGGCTCATTGTCGAACAAAGTCGATTGCTGTTTCGGCATGGGGGCTTGTATTTGGTGCTGCTGCTTGCAGCGGGATAGCTTCGTGGTAAGATCGCGCGGGCAAAAACGTGCTGCATGTCATTATAGGGCCATCCCCACCCAGCCACAGTACAGACAACAAAGCCATGCGACTCGGTATTTTCGGCGGTAGTTTCGATCCCGTGCATCGCGGACACTTGGCACTTGCCGAGAGTTGCCGCGCGCAAGCACATCTCGACCGGGTGTGGTTTATCCCCGCCGCGCAACAACCTTTTAAGTCCACCGGCCCGTGTGTGACCGACGCGGACCGCTTGGCTATGCTCCATGCCGCGATCCACGACTGCACGGCGTTCGAAATCTCCACACTTGAAATCGACCGCGGCGGCATCAGCTACACGATCGACACATTGCTGACCATCGTCGCACTGTTACCCGATGCCGAGCTGTTCCTGCTGATGGGCGCCGACTCGCTGGTCGATTTCCCCAATTGGCGACGGCCCACGGACATTTGCCGCGCAGCAATGCCGCTGGTGGTCAACCGGGCCGGAGAACCTGCTCCCGATTTCTCGCCATTGGAGACGATCATTTCCGCGGAGCGTCTGGCGGAGATCAAAGCTTGCCAGGTCAACATGCCCCCGATGGCGATCAGCAGCACAGAGATTCGTCGCCTAATAACCGCAGGCGAGAAGTGGGAAGAAATGGTTCCCCAGGAGGTGGCGGCTTACATCACGAAGCAAGGACTGTACCGTTGATTATGTCATTCCGAAAGGAGTTCCACGACTTGAGGAATCTGGCTTCAATCCTTACCCGTCTTCAATGCGTTTGAGTATTGCAACCCAGATCCCTCGGTCGGTAAGCCTCCCTCGGGATGACCGATTTCTGCTTCCTCCTGTAAAAACCTCTTAAGCAGCTTTCTGCAATAGTTCCTGTATGCTAGCGACTAGCAACGGGTGCAACTCGGCGGTATTAAATTGCGGTTCGGCACGCAAGGCGTCGAGCACGTCGCTGAGTTGCTCGCGGTGCGTTTGCGTCATGTCCAACAGCAGGCACTTCTTGCCGTGAATCAGGCAGTGCCCACCGCCAGCCCCATCGAGCACTTCTTCGCGGATTTCGTAACCGGCCGAACGAGCGGCTTCAACGGCGAGTGATAGCAACTTAGCGGCGTGCATAATTTGTCCCTCATTAAGGCGAGCCGGAAGCGGTTGGCGACCGGAGCGGGATTGTAGCGGCTTCGATTTGAGTCGCCCAGGTGAATTCGTCGATAACGACCAATGAGCTAAGTACATGACTTTCAAGTAGTTAAATCATTCCGATCAGTCAAGTAAGCGAGGGTGGCTCGCCTCGGCAATTTACGCGACTTATTCCTGCGAGCGTTTTTCGGATTATCTTATGCAAGGCGGCCCTCTCACTCCTCAGCAAGAAATCGAGCTTCTCAAGCGGCAGCTTACCCAAGCGCAACGCATGGCCGCGCTGGGGGAACTCGTGGGAACCACCACGCACGAGTTCAATAATGTGCTGATGACGATCATCAATTACGCCAAGCTGGGCATGCGGCATAAAGACGAAGCATCCCGCGATAAAGCACTCGACAAGATTCTCGCTGCCGCCCAGCGTGCCGAGAAAATCACCAACAGTGTGCTCGGTCTGGCCCGCAACCGCAAAGAAGAATTCGCCCCTACTCACATAAATCAATTGATTAATGAATCACTCGTGCTCTTGGAGCGCGAGATGCAAAAATACCGGGTTGTCGTGCGTTGCGAGTTTGCCGAAGTCCCCCCCGTGCGTGCCATCGGCAATCAAATCCAGCAAGTGCTGTTGAACATGATGACCAATGCCCGCCAGGCCATGCCCAATGGTGGCGAGCTCTTGCTGAAACTCGCTCACGACGCGGCGACCAACTCGGTTGAGTTCACCATTCGGGATTCCGGTTCGGGCATCCCTCCCGATAGTCTCCCCAAGATTTTCGACCGCTACTATTCCACCAAGAAGGGCCCCGACGAAACCGGCAAAGGGGGAACCGGCGTCGGACTCGCCACCTGCAAAGACATAATCGACGCCCACCAAGGCCGTATCCGAGTCGAGAGCAGCGTTGGCCGCGGGACGGCGTTCATTATTCGCCTACCGGTTTATCAACAGCCGGTGGTCGCGAATCTACCGCTGCCAAAACTGGGGGTTCCATCAGTTGAACGGGTTTAGTTCCAGATGCGTTAAATCCTTTTAATAAGCGCTACCGCTAACTAAGAATGATATCGAGATTCTCGAGCGCGAGCGTGTTGCCATAGTGGTATTGCCAGATGGTGAGGTCCAGGCCGTCCACGACCCCATCGTCATTGCCATCTGCGCTCGATTGGCCAACGCCCGGTGCCATGTCCGCCGATCCCGACGCCGTTGATATTGCGAAATCCTTCCATGGTCGTGGCAATCGAGCCGTTGATTCCACCGCCGAAATCGAGAAACAAGGTCGTGAGGAGCGCCCGGTCTTCAAGCGGTTCAAACTGGAGAGCGCGGCCTAGCGAAGGACCACGGTGCGATTGACTGCAGGATCGTTTCTTAGGAGAAGCCTGCCTGTAAAATGACGCGAGCCAGTGGAAAGGATTCATGAGCGATCCCTTTTTGCGTATAGAAAGATAAACAAGTGCTTGCAGCGGATATTACAGTCCGATGGATAGGATTAACACGGTCTGGCAGGTCTCTGGCCCGCTAGCGACATGATAAGGACCAGCAATTGCACAAGACCGGCGGGTTCTGGGATGGTATGCAAGAAAACTTGAGCATCAAAACCCAATCTTAGTATCTCGATATTAAACGGCGAGCCATCGCGATAGACTCCCTGCACTCGTACACCTGTTGGACTCACTGTGGCTTTGGGAAACTCCCCACGAGTAACAAAGCTGTGGCCATAAATATTGATAACACTAGAATCTTCTTGCAAGATTATACCAAAGGGATGGCTTCCCGTACTTCCAAGAAAAATTCCTCCGCGCAGATTGAGCGTCGCTTGTTCGGTCACGCGCAGCACGCCGGCAACATCAACAGCATCATAACCTCTGATCAAGGGTAAGATGGTCCCTCCGCTGAGCGTGAACGTCGAGTTGTCGAACAATGTCACCAGCGCTTCGATCCCACCACCGGTCATATTGACATGGCTATTGCCATATAAGCTGACCCCACCACCAATGACCCCCCCTTCGCGGACCTCGACGGTCGTGGGACCGCCCGCTCCATCGACAATATTCATAAGCAGGGAGTCTGGGTCCGGAGGCTCGGGGAACGAATTGGCCGCGTCGATGATCATGTCTTCATCGACAGTCAAGATAGTCGTCCCGGAGTAAGACGAGGAAGCCGACGCGCAGGCCAGTAGCACCAAGACAGTTTTAAAACAGCAACAGCGGGTCATGGTATTTTGCTCCAGTAATGCAACCGACTGACAGCGATTAGAATATTATAACGATCCGGTGAATAGGTGTGCAATTGACGGCAACCGAAATTGAGGACACAACCGCGAGCATTTGCCTGTCTTCTAATCGTTCGAATTGGAGTGGTCTTCGGAAAGCCATTTGGATCTTCCTCGATCAAGTTCAGCTATTAATAAAGCTAGGAACGTCGCACGGACACTGTGAAAAAGAAGGCGAGCAGTTTGATCGCATAAAAGATTGGAGTAACGCCACCAGCATGCAGCACTTAGGCAGTGCCGACATCACAGAAGATGGAAATTGATCATGCCGCCATTACAGTGCTGCCCCGTTCTCCCCTTTTTAAACCGCGATAGGAAAGCGGCGCCGAGAAGACAAAACACGCCTGAACTTGGTTCGGGAATCTGCAATGCCGGCGCGTCAGTTACCGTGATGTGATAGTCGATTATCGGCACCGTCATATTGAAAGTTGCGTCAGTACCCGAGACCCTAATTTCAAACGGAAAAGCGACTTCGTCGGACGATAACACGAAGTCTTCGTGTATTCCTTCCAACGTTCCATCAAACGGAGGAAAGGCAACCGATGGCAAGAATAACTTAAGGTAAGACGGGATAATGTGGGGATCATTGGGAAACGCCGGTTCCAAAATCAGCCCAGACGGGGAAACTAAGACGTTGAAATAATTGACAAGGGTATCATTCAAATCGAGCAGTTGCCCCGTCGATGTTTCAAAGTCAAGCGATATTGTAAACGTGCCAGCGATATCCGAGCTCGCGCCAGAGTAGGATCCTCCGCATTCGCCACACTCGGCTGAATACGGGAGCGACCCATCTGGAATGAAACGGTACGTGCGAATGTCAGCTCCGATACTAGATTCAACACCGAGGAAGAGGGTGACTATCTGTAGTGCTATGAATCGATGCAAAGTAGATCCCTTGCTGAACGAGGTCTACAACTAAAATCGGCTTATCCGAGCAATCACGAATGGATTCCAGCGTCGCCGCGAAATTTAACGTGCATACTGCCTCTCCTCAATTTTGCCCTGTCGCTTTGTTGTACTGGGGGGGGGCGCTATTTGTCAAGCAGAATTCTTTCCAGCATGGCAGAAAACATCCATAGTGGCAAATGTTAAGAGCTATCAAAGGTCGAGAACCGGCGCGTTCTTCCTCAATCAATATGGATTGCTTAAGAGAGCAATGGACGTCGCGCGGACGCCATGAGAATTGAAACGAAAATCCCGATCTTATAAGCAGAAGGTTCCGGGACTGTCACAAAATCTCCGATGGTCGCGCCAAATCCCTGCGTGTTACCGTGCTCGTCTCTAATGCTCACAGCAATCCCGCGATCCAGAGTGAAAGAATTCCATGTCGCACTATCTTGCGGAAATCGAGAAACATCAAGTACCGTGGAGTCGCCGGAGAGCATTAGAGAAAAAGAGCTGCGGTCGAGTGAAATATTCGGCATGGTCAAAGGATTAAGGAG
>JBGTEU010000275.1:0-3329 GCA_041747595.1 Bythopirellula sp. | reverse complement strand
TGGCGGTGATTCAGGCGCGAGCGCTGTCGCTTGCGGGGCGGACAATGAATCGTTCGGTGGAATGTCCGCACCTACGGCAGAGCGCAGGGCGTCGAGCCCCCGTGATGACCAAGGAGACACTTGTGGTTGCACAACGGGAGCGGGTAGTGGTTCTCTTGGCGTCGGATTCGAATACTCGATCGTTTTCTGAGGGGGCGCGAAATTGGGGTCAGGTTTGGGAGTCTGGACCGAGTCAAACTGCTGGGCCCACAAATTGACGGGTAAGAGACAAAGCAGCGAAATCGAGATAGCTAGACAATAAGTCCAGCGCCCCCGGTAGAAACCGCGTTGTTTCCCGCTAGTCGACATGTTGTAGATAAGAAACGTAGAAAAGTGATGAGCCAATTGCAGGGAAAAACGACGTTACCGATCGATCTCCGTCAGCACGATGCCCTCGGTCGTAATGGCGGTGACTTGAAATCCTTCTATCTTGTCCCCCACGCGATAACTCTGTTCGCCAATCGTCGCGACTCGGTCCTCGCTAGTAATCATGATCATCTTGGCTGGTTGTTTTTTGAGTTCCTCGAGCACTTGTGCGGAACGCGCTAGGGAAGCCCCCGGTGGTCCCGCGTCGTCGGTATGCGCCACGAGGTACCACATGGGCATCGTAAACGGATCGTTCTTGACCAGATTCTCGAGTTTGAACTTCGGCCAAATTCTGGGCACATTCTTTGCCATCGGCTCTTCCACGGGGGAGGAGTCTTGCCCTTTATTGGCCACCACTTGTTCTTGAGGAGCTGCTGTTTGATGAGTTTTTCTAACCGACGGCGGCTGGGTTGTGCCCGACGCGTTATGCCAGATGATTGCCACGAGCGCGACCGTCAGCCCACAAACCACCGCTAGCTTTGCTGGAGTAGCCCCTGTCCTTGCAAGCCAATTTTGCTCGGTCATAGGACTTCCCCTTTCCTTCTATCGTGGTTCGAGCCACCAAAATACAAGACAAAAGTCACTTGAAGTGGATAGTGTGCAAAATTCTCAGTCGACTCGATTTGTAAATTGGAAATCTCAGTAATTCGGGCAAAGTGGTCAATCTCGTCGAGGAATCGGCAGATGCTGGCAAAGCTTCCTTGACATTGAAACGTCAGTTCCGCCTTCGAGTAGCTTTCTAGCTTCTGAATGGCTCCCAACTGATACGCACCGACTTCGACACCCGTCTTGCCGGCAGCCACGCGAACGTGATCGAGAAACTCGTCTTCACGAAGCTCCTGGGGTAGGCGCCGCTGGGTTTCCGCGACCGAACGCCTTAGCGTGTCAAGTTCCCCTTGATAACCCAAATGTTCCGCTCGCACCTGCGGGGCTTTTGCAAGCATCGCTTCCAATTGCGTGATCCGTTGCTCGCCGGCTTTACTACTCTCCTGGAGCGGCAGCGCCACGCACCAGGCGTACGCCCCCAGCATGGCGACAAGTGCCAACACCCCCGTGCCGTGCAGCAACCAACCCAACGTGGTGATCTGATTTTCAAGGGACGTACGCATACGAACACCAATTCAAAAATTGCATTGCAAGGAGAAATCCTGCAGGGACTGTTGTTTGAGGCGATAGTCTTGGGTCGACGTGATGTCGACTTTCGCGAACGGCAACGAAGTTTGCATAGTTTTAACAAATTGATTCACGGCAGCCCCTCCGTCGCCGGTCCCGACCAATTCGAGAATGGTGGACGATTCGTTTTGGGGTGCTGATTCGGAGGCCATGTTGTTAAGTTCAATTTTTTTCAGAAAAACGTGACTTCCCCCGTCAGCGACCGCCGTGCTTATCACACCCAACAGGGTGACCGTCGGTTCACGTTCAGAAAGCGCCAAAACGAACTGCTCTTCGGCGCGAATCAAGGCAATTTGGCTCGCCAAATGTTTGTTGGCCTTCTTCAGCTCGGTAACGGGTTCGTATTTGGATTCCAGGGCGATCTGTTGATGCGCGATCGAGCGATGCTCGATGTAGCGCTCGGTCGTCACGACTGCCACGAGCGCAAACACGGCAGTCAGCACACGGCCCCATTGGCGCAATCGCGTGCGAATACACTCGCGGCGGCGGGCAGACAGCGACATCAAATTGAGCGAGTTCTTCATTTTTCCTCCCACGCGAGTGCCGAGAGAGCCAATGCCGAGCCGAACAAACAGTCGTGCCTGGTGTTTTCCACAGGTTCATTCGTCAGCGACCACACATGGGTCTCGATTCGCAAACGACGAGAGAGATAGCCGGTCAACCCCGCTGTTAAAGCACCGCCGCCGAACAGGTAAAGCTGTTGCGGAACAATCGCACGTCTTTGAAAACCGATATGGGCAAACGTCCGTGAAAGCTCTTGTTCGAGATGTCTCACCGATTCCGCGGTGAGTTCCGCGATCATGGCGGTTATGTCGTTGACGGAATTTTTTGTTAGCCCACGCACCCCATGTTCTTCCAGCAGCACGTATGCCTCGTCGAGCGTAACGCCAAGTTCCGTGGCAATCGTCGACAAGGTCCGATCGAGGCTGCAATCCTTGAGACTGCGAACATACGCGGGATGCCCTTCGGCAATGACACAGAAAGTCGCCTGGCTGAAGCCCCAATCAAGCACCCCCACCGGCGGCAACGGTTCGCCGCCTGCCTTTAAACTCATGGCACGTGCCAACGTGTGGGGCAGACCGTCAATTGTGCGGCATGCAAAGCCGCTGTCCACGATGTCGTGATACACGCGGTCCGACCACGGTCTCGCCACCGCCAAAACATTCCAGCGTTGCGATCCGATTTGGGATTCGATCTCGGCCGGCCAGATGTCGAATTCCAAGTCTTCTGCGGAGCATTGCGTTATCGTTTCAATCGCCTCCCGCACGAGATGATCGGCATCACCCTCGTCGAGCGGCAAATTCTCAATCTGATGAACGTCGCAAAAGCCCATCGGCACCGAGACCGCCGCTTGCCGACCGCGAAAAGCGCGCTCGAGTGATACGGCGGCACGAATCTCGCCGACGGCGGTCCAGACCGGCTCCGCTGCTTCCTCGGCGTCTGTTTCAGGAACGTGAGTGGAGCGCGGCACAATCGCGCGACCAACCACGCTCAGGCCGTCGTTATTACGAGCCAATTGAGCAACCTTCACGCAGGCACTGCCAATGTCGATGCCAAGCCAACCGGTTTGCTGTTTACGAATCATAGGAATCTACTTTGCGTTGGCAATATTTAGTTTTTATTGGCCAGACTCGACAAATCGAACACCGGCAACATCACGGCGAGCACGACGATGGCCACGACCGCACCCATGCCCACGGTGAGGGCCGGTTCAATCAAGCCCACCAATTGCCGCATGCGGGCTTCGGCGT
>JBGTEU010000274.1:0-19717 GCA_041747595.1 Bythopirellula sp. | reverse complement strand
CTGATCACCGTCCCCGCGGCAACGCTTTTGGACGGCAATCCGACGAACAATTTTTTGGACCGCGAAACCACCTTTAATCCCGACGGGATTTTGAACGGCGCCCGGGCCATCACCATCGTCGGCAATTATGCCTACGTCTGCTGCGATGCCGGACTCGTGGTGGTTGGGCTCGAAGACCCCAAGCGCCCCTGCGTAACGTCGGTGGTCGATGCCGAGTTTCTGCAGCACCCCGTTGCCGTGCAGGCCCAATTTCGTTACGCCTTCGTGGGAGATCACGAGGGGCTCAAGGTACTCGACATCACCAACTTGGCAAGCCCCGTGCCGGTGGCGTCGCTCGACATTGAAGACGTTCACAACCTCTACGTCGCGCGGACTTACGCCTACGTGGCGGCGGGAAAGCAGGGACTGGTGATCGTCGACGTGGAAAATCCGGAGTCACCGTTCGTGGATCAGATTTACAACGCCGAAGGGGAAATCGGTGACTTGCATGACGTGAAGCTGGGAATCTCCAACGCGAGCGCGTTTGCGTATCTCGCCGATGGCGAGAACGGTATGCACGTCGTCCAACTGACTTCCGCCGACTCGCTGGGAAGTGCGGGGTTCAGTCCCCGGCCCTGTCCGGAGTTGATCGCCACCCGCAAATTGGCCAAGGGCGAAGCGCTCGCCATCTCCAAGGGGCTCGACCGCGATCGGGCGGTCGACGAATCGGGCAATCAAATCGCCGTCTTCGGCCGCGTCGGTGCCCGGCCTTTCAATCTCGCCGAGCAGCAAAAGCTTTACCTGCGCAACGGCGCGGTTTGGCGGGTGAGCGACGATCCGCTGTTCTTCAAGCAAGGCCCGGTCAAGGGCTTTGCCACGCCGGAATTCAGCCGTTAACGATTGCTAGCAATCTGTCCGCGGAACCCCTGGGTAATTCCACTTGCTGTATTCGCTAATCCAAACTTGTGCGCTCTTAGTGTGATATTACCACCGGATACTTTTCTGGGTCTTTGCTAGCAAACGATATCGGATCAGCCTTGTCGTGTTTCTGGGGTTTTTCTATTTACCGCATCTCCGGCTCATCTCTTCACCCCTCGCAAGTGTTTTGCGGGGCTTGTCAGCCGGACTCCTCGTCGGATCGCCACTATGGCTCATAAGCAAATTCTGCAACGGCATCCAACGCGCTGTCGGCGACTACGTCCCACACGCTTGTTGCTTGCCGCGGCTCTTTTCTCGCTGCTTGATTCCCATACTTCGCAAGGACAAGACCAGTCACGCGCCGTATTAAATTCATCGAATCAGACTAACGAACCTCGCAGCGAATATTCCCGCAACGAGAGAATCGACGAACTTTGCTTGCGACTCGCCCGTATCGTCGAACGCCCAGCCCACGAACAGCATTACGAGCAAATCACCGCTGAAGCAACGCGGATGCTGGAAAATAGCCGTTCCGCTTCGGACCGCGAACAGTTGCGCGAGTTGCTTAACACCATCAATCAGCATCGCACGAGCTTGGAGCAATCGCCTGTTGAACGTACCCCGGCACGGGTAGCAGTTGCGACCGATTATTTTGAAGACGCCTATGTGATGCCGGCGCAATTCCAACGAAGCAGCACCACCGGCCAAATGTCAAGCGGCGGGCAGATGCCATCCTTTAATGCTCCCACTCAACGCACCCCGGCGAATTTCAACGTTCGTTTGGCCCGGGCACCCAAGATGCTGGGCGATTTTTTCGGTGTCGGTGGCTCATCAAGCCAAATCTTTCAATCCATCGGCGAGATTGGCGTCGCCGACGAGGGGCCAGGTTTGTTTGCCCCTCAAGGACCCTTTAATGTTGTCTCACTCGTCGAACAATCGGGGAGCGACTTTCTGTATGTGTTTGGTCCGCCCATTCCTTTTGGAGAGTTATTAATCGATCGCCAAAATGACTTCAATGAGGATGGAATCAGCGACTTTGTGCTGAGCGCAGATCCAACAAAAGCGGGGATCACGGGGCTAAGCACCGATGTTTCTTATGCGGCGGTTTCCAATGGAATCGTGACCCCCTCGACTCACAATCTCTATGATCTGTTCGAGTTCCATGAGATCGTGCTCCCCAGCCCCGGCGATATCATCGGCCGGGTTCGATTGAGCGAGAACAACAGCGCGATGCCGCAGGATCGCGTCTATTTCGATTACAGCTATTTTCACAACGTGCCGCTTAGCTTCGGCGGCGTGGCAGTCCACCGCTTTGCCCCCGGTGCGGAGAAAACGTTTCTCGACGGCATGGCCTCGGTCGAAGTGCGGGTGCCGACCGGTCTTTCGCTCAGTAGCGACATCGTGTCAGGCGCGCCCGCCGATGTTTCGCACGGCGAGTTTGGCAACATCGTGATCTCGCCCAAAGTGCTGCTCGCGGAGACTGAGAGCGTTGCCTTCGCCGCGGGCTGTGGCGTGGCCCTACCAACCGCCGACGACATCATCGTGACGGACACCAACGGCAACCTGCTGCTGTTGGTTAACAATGAAGCCGTGCATCTGTTGCCCTACTTGGCATTCTTGTATGCCCCCAACAATAGTCCCTTCTTTGGGCACGCGTTTCTGACTCTCGATCTCGACATGGGGGGCAATTCCGCCTTTGCCGACCCCGACGGCAACGGCTTTCGGCAGGTCGGAGTCTTGAACGACCAAAACCTCATATCGACGCACATCGCCCTGGGCTCTTGGATTTACCAAAATGCTAGTCGAGCCGTTCGCTTGCAGGGGATTGCCCTCTCGGCGGAACTCCACACGACGAACTCGCTCAACGATGCCGATTCAGTTGCCCTCGGCTCCGGAAGGCTTGGCAACCCCAACGCGAATCTGTCGCTGGTGAACGCAACTTTCGGCGCCCACGCGCAAGTCTGCCAGACGACGTTCACGGCCGGTTACTGCACGCCGTTGTCGTCGAATCGCGTATTTGACGGCGAGTTAAGAATTTTCGTCAACCGAGCGTTTTAGCACCGTTCATGGCGGCGCTTGTTTCGCACTGTCGCGCATTGCCGACATATGTTCCATGAACAATGCCGGTTTGAAATCGGCTCGGACTTCCAATTGCTCTTGGAGCGGGTCTTCGTCTCGTTTGCCATCGTTATTTTTGACCTGTTTCTCTTCGTTTTCTTTCGTTCTATTGCCTTTATTAGCCGAGAGTGCAAAGCCCCCTTCTTTCCACTTGCGAAGTTGGGTGAGTAGCTTAGCGAGCCAATCATCGGAGACCCCCGATCGCTGCAACTCATCAGCTACCACGATAATCGCCCCAGTGAGTTGGCGTGCCGTGTCATAATCGTGCTTTCCATCGGCCGCCACTTCGAGCAGCGTTTGCAAAACCTCACTAACCCGTGATTGATCCAACGGCGTTGTTGCAAGTTGTTGTTCGATGCCGGTCGCCCACGTATCGACCTCGCGGCGGAGCGCGCTGATCCCCGCGGGGTCGCCAAAGATATTGTTGCGAAACGGCTCGCGAGTCTGTTCCACGAGGGTATCAAATTCGGCAATTCCTGCCCCACCACCGGCCACTTGTGCCGTCGCGCGAAGGAGCGGCAAACAGCCCAGTTCCAATCGCGGTCGGCCCGGGGAGCGCTCCGCATGGCCTTCTTGCCGCCAACTGGGGGTCCGCAGTTCGTGATGACAGGAAAAACATTCGAGCCTCGCGAGTTCCGGCCAATGTTCGCGGCCGTCGTCGGCGAGCTTAACCGCCATCCGCAGGGCCACCACACTCCCGACCAGCACCCCCCGCGTCCGTTCAAATCGAAACTCTTCTCCCGGCTGCTTTTCGTTGTGATATCTCCAATGCCGAGGCATTTTGTCGGCAAAGGATTCCATCTCGAAGCCGGAAAGCGGCGGATGCCCCGCCGCGTACATTTCGTGAGTGATCACGCGATTCTGAGCCGTGCTGCCGAGATGGCAGGAAAGACATTTCTCGGCGCGCGTGGTGGGATCTTCGAGCAGCGTGAAGCCGAGCGCCTGCTTCTCGGCATCACCCATCTCGCGCCAGCGCGGCTTGTCATGCACGCCGACCCAGTGTTCCGCGGGGCCGTGGCATGTTTGGCAAGCCACTCCTTTGGTTTGACAGTCGTTGCGGCCATCCAGAAAGCACTCCGCCGACCATAGCGATTCGTCGACATTCGACGTGTGGCATTGGATGCAGCCGGTTTCAGCTTTTAAGACATCTTTGTTGAGCAACCGGGCCATGCGCTGGCTACGTTCGCCGCTGAGCATTTCATAGGCGGTGGTATGTTTGTCTTTATCTTCCCAGGTCTTCCATTCCTCGAGTCCTACCCGCTTCAGAATTCCAAATTCTGCCGCCGACTTGAACGGTTCGGAGTGACATTGCAGGCAGTAGCGACGATCGGGGATGAAATGGTGCGTGTCATCGGCGACTTGGGCGAAACCGCAAGCGGGGAGTAGCGCTACATATGAGAAGAGTGTGAGACGCAACAATTTCATGGCCTGCCCTCGCGTTGTTGGAGAAGCTTTGCCATTTCGGCCAGTAGACGGGTCATCTCTTTGATTCGATCGGGTTCGAGCGTGGGGCGAGCCTCTTCCTTGGTGAGGGCGATAAACATCGCTGCCAGGTTTGCCGTGATCGCCTGATCGATTTCGTTGGGCTTGTCATTCTGCAGAGCCAATGTGTCGAGCCGCGATTGATGAAGACTGGCTAGGGCATCGTAAACCAGCATCGCCTCGCTGGCATCAGCCATGCCGCGCTCGTATGTTTCCACAAGCGAACGCATCAGGGTGTCGATGGTCGCCAGATTCACCGGCGCGGTTTGCACCTGCTCGGCCCAAGCGTCGAGCTTGCCCCCCAAGCCTCGCGCGGCAGTGGCCACTTCCTGCCGATTCGAACGCACCGAGCCGACCAACTGGGCGAGTTCCGCAAGTTGCTCCTGCAACCCGTCCGCGGAGCCCCCTTGGCCAAGGGCAGTGGCGATCAGCCCCACATGCTTGCGGACCAGATGATGGTTCCAATCATCCCAGCGAATGGTTCGGCCCGAGAGTCCCCCGGCGGCGGCGATTGCTTGTTGTCGACTTTGCGAGTCGAGCAAATCGTGATGGCACGCTCCGCACGACCACTCGGATAGCTCGGGCCAGACCGACCCTTGTGCCGCGCGGTGTTCTAGTTGCTTGAGCGCAGCGCGGGAAGTCGCCGTTTGCCCCAACGCCCAGGTGAGAAACTCGAAATTGCCACCGGCGCGATCTCGGTCGGTGCGTTCATCCCAATGCTTGGGGAGCGCCTGTAAGTAGGCCCCCATTTCAAATTGCAACCGTGGATGCCCGGCGGCAATCAAATCGTGATTCACTTCACGGCCGGGGCTCCCCACGTGGCAACTGGCACAAATTTGGGCCCGCGAATAAAGCCCCTTCGTGTCCCACATGCCGAGCCGCTTACGGTCCGCCGCGGTAAAATCGGGCAGAAAATGATCGGCCAGCCAACCTTCTGCGGGGCCGTGGCACGCTTCGCAACCCACGCCATCGGTCACGATTTCGTCGGCTGGATTTACCGCCGCGGCAAAGGTCGTCGAGTGGCAGGTCAAACAACGCGGGTCTTCGTAGGGGGGCAACGCGGAATTGAACTTCGCCCCGTCCAGATTTTGCACCATTTTCAAGGAGCGGTCCTCGTACAACACGCTATGCGCCTGGGAATGGGGGTCGGCCGAAATCCAAATGTTGTACTCGCTGCCGAGGATTTCATGCGGTTTGGCATTTCCGTGGCAACCGCTCGCCGTGCAGGAACCGACCCCCACGAGCCTCCAACCAATTTCCTCGCCGCGCGCTTCCCCTTCAAACGCCACCTGCGTCAGTTTGATCGCCGGTGAAGCGGGCCGCTCGCCACAACCCGCCAGGCATAAGCCGGCCAGCGCGGCCGCGAGCCACGAAGTACGCACCAATTTGTGACGCGACTCGCTCAACGTTGCGGCTCCCTGTTGTTGAAATTCATGTGGTTGAAAAATGTGAGCAGCTTTCCCATCTCGGCACTTTGCTGCAAGGGCTTGTTCGGTCCGTGATAATCGTGGCACAACACGCAATCTGCCGCGACGCCACGGACGATGGTCATCGAGCTGATTGTAGTGGGGCCGATTGCAGTGCTGCCGATTGGTTGGGGATTGCTGCCGTGGCACTTACGGCAATCAGCAATTCCCGGCAGCAAAATATCGCTGGTTTGCGTACTCGCCGCCGCGTCGTGGCACTCGGCACACGCCACGGTGAGATGCTTTTCGTGATGAAACTGCCCATGCGCGAACCACCGGCTGGGAATCATCTCGCGCGTGGAATTTTCCTCCGCCACGCCAAACTCGGGATTCAACAACGGCACGTGCCAGCGGCCATCGCGGATTTCGAGATGATGGCATTTGCGGCAGAGCCCTTTGGCTTCGAGACCAAACACGGCATGATCTGCAGCGGCCAACAGGGCATCGACCGACTTTGCCTGTGGATCACTGAGGATCGCGGGCCGCGGGAGCCGACGGATCACGGGTGCTTCCGCGGAAGGTTCCGCCTGCGGTTCAAGATTCGCCAAGCGTTCGCGGATTGTGCCCCGTACAAGCTCGGGTGCTTCGTGGGGCAGGTCGCCCAATGGGGCGAGTTTGTCAGCAAGTCGCAGCGGATGGCACGACGCGCAGTGCGTTTCATAAACGACCGGCTTCATGTAACGGCCATCGGCTTCCGGCTCATGACACGAGGCACACGTGAGTTGCACCTTTTCACGATTGCCGTCGAGCACACCCTCGGCAGCCAAATGCAATTTGTGATTGAGAATCACGCCGCCAGGGTCGACCCACTTACCACCGGCCTTGTCATCAGGAAGTGCAACTCGCCACGCTCCGTGTTTTTGCGATGGTAACTCATTTTCTCTTAGGAGGGCAAACTCGGGATGTCCCTTCGGCCCTTCATCGAACGAGGTGATCTCCGCCGCGAAGTGCACCTCGGCCCCAGGCACCGATTTCAAATTCCCATGACAACTCGCACAGTGGTTATCAGCCACCGCCAAAAGAGGCAACGTGGGGCGATGCTCCTGATGGCAAGCGGCGCAAGCAGGTTCCTGTTCGTCAATGCGGGGGTGGTGATCCCCCACCGTAGAGTGGCATTTGATGCAAGCGGCGTTGGGCACGCTGTGCCGACCGCTATCAAGCGACGCCAGCCGCAGGGCTGGCTGCCAGGATTCGGTATGGCACTTTTGGCAGTCCATCGCAAACGACGCATGCACGTGGGAGACAGGGGCCGACCAAAAGGCCGCGCTGCCCTGGACGAAATAGAGCGCACCCCCTACAAGACACGCCGATAAAAGGGCCAACCAGTTCCAGCGTCGTTTCCAAAGTCGGGTCGCCAACGGCCGCCGGGGATAGTCGAGTGCGTACTTCTCGGCGATCAGCTTCTCATCATGAGCGCCGGACATGGATTGGCTTTCTCGGAGCAGGGCGGCAAGGAATCGGTCGGCACGTGTGCGGCGGGCAAAATCGCTTTGGCACGGCGGTCCGGATTATAAGTCCACTTGTCTAGCCTGTCCAGAAATGAGGCATCACCGTTAGAGTCGCTCCAACCCTCCTAGGAGTTTACTTTTCGGGCAGACCTGGACGATGGTATCAGTTGATACGAAAAGGTCATCTTTCCCTGGAACAAAAAGTTGGCTCCCGCCAAGCAACCTAGTACTCTGAAGACTGTTTTCAACCTCTTACCGGCAACATAGGCCAATATGAAACGAGCCCGACAGTGGTTTGCTGAGCTCTCGCGGAGTCCGCTCGGATCGAGCCGGCCCCGGTGCGCGCCGCGCCGCCTGCTCATGCCCGAACGGCTGGAAAGCCGCAACGCCCCGGGCGTGCTGCTGCCAATGCCAGGCTTGCTTGGTGATTTCGGTGACAGTGGGGAGGATTCGGCGCACTTTTCGACGGAACGCCCCGAGGATCGCACCTATTATCGGACCGATTCCTTGGCCCGCTCGCCCGAGTTGCACTTCTCGATTCAAAACTTTATCGAAACGCTTCGCGCCGAAGAAGCGGCCAATCAATCGAATCAATCCGCGACCCAGGTCGCGCGACAGGCGACCGAGTTTCAACTCTCCAACGAATCCGCCGCATTCCATCGAGCCATTGAAACGTTATTCAGCGACGAATTTGCTCCCCGTTTCCTTCCCGTCATGCCCGCGATCCCCGAGGTGCCTCCACCGGTGATTCACCCGGTTGAACCGGGGCCAGAACCGGACGAACCCCCGCCGAGCAATTCCGAGGCGATTGCCGATCCAACTCCCACGGGGAGCGAAGGGTCCAGTGCACGAACACCGGTGGCGGCGAGTCCACCGCAAGCGAGTGTGATCGGAGAACCAGCGGTGCCCGTGCTGCCGCCCGTAGTGGCGATTGAAGTGCCGGCCGTTGATGGCGAAGACGCAAGCGTGACGCCTACGCCGCCCGTGGATGTACCGGTGGAGCTCCCTAAGACTGGCGGCGAAACCGCAAGCGAAGCGCCTGCGCCACCGGCGGAGGAGCCTAGCAGCGTTCCGGCCGCGGAGCCTGTTGTTGAAGCACCGACCGAAAGCAAGCCTCCAGTCGAGACCCCCGCGCCGCCGATAGTAGAACCCGCGGAACTTCCGCCGCCGATGATCCAGCCGGTGATTACCGATCCGGACAGCGAACATAACCAGCCAAGTCCCGAGCCGGTCGAACCCGAAGGCGAAGTGGTTCCGGAACCGGTTGTGGAACCGGAGCCAGCCGTCGAAGCCCCGGTGGAAACTGAACCTCCCGTCGTGCCCGTACCCGAGGCCGAAGTTCCAGCCGAAACCGTGCCGACACCTCCAGCCCAAGCGGAACTAACAATTGCCGAGTCCACACCGCCGGTGGTTGAACCCGCGGCGGTTATTCCGCCCGTCGTGGTGCCGCTGGTCGTCAACACTTCCAGCGTGTTGGCACTCTCGACTCCCGACCAACTTTCCGCCGCGGAAGTTGATTTGCTCCTAAATCGGGCGACGCAAGTCACCGCGCGGAATGACGCGATCATCGCGATCGTCGATCGCAACGGCCGCATCCTGGGGGTCCACGTCGAAGCCGGGGTGTTCGCCGCGATTCCTGATATGGCGACTCTGGTGTTCGCCATCGACGGTGCCATCGCCAAGGCCCGCACGGCGGCGTTCTTTTCCAACGACGAAGCGGCCCTGACTTCGCGGACCGTGCGGTTCATCAGCCAAACAACGATCACCCAACGCGAAGTCGAAGCGAACCCCAACAGCACCGACGATACGATTCGGGGTCCGGGCTTCGTGGCGCCGATTGGTTTGGGAGGGCATTTCCCTCCCGACGTTCCGTTCACGCCGCACGTCGATTTGTTCGCCATCGAACACACCAACCGCGACAGCTTGGTTCACCCGGGCGTCGACGGAGTCAAGCAAACTGTCACGGTCGACAACGACGGCAATCCCCTCATGAAGATGGGCGACGACATCTTGCTCGGCACGCGCTTTGGTGCCAATTTCGCCGCTGGTAAAGAGATCGCCGCTCCCGAGTCGTATGGCTTGGTGACGGAAACACTCTCGAATGCCCAATCGCGGGGGATTGCAACCCTCCCCGGCGGCGTACCGCTTTACAAACTCGATCCGCTGGACGGGAAGCAACATCTCGTCGGGGGCATCGGCGTGTTTTTCCCCGGCACGGATGGCTACGCGACTTTTGAACAGAACTTTCAAGCGGGAGTTGGCCAAACCACTCAAGATCGTTTGAACGCTCCGCTCGTGCTCGAAGCCGAGTACACCGCAGCGGTAATTGCCGCCAATCTGACAACTATCGGCGGGATCCCTCTCGTGACGGGAATCGGCTTTCCTCCGCTGCCGGGGGGAGGCCGCATCGATCTGGCAGGAATCACTCTCGAATCTTTTGGCCCCCATCCGTATAGACTCCCGTCGTTCTTGGCCTGGGGACAGAACACCTTCGCGGCGGGTGCCGACAATGGCACGCGCATGCCCGTCAACAAAGGGGGCGACCTTGCCATTGCCGGTGAGAAAGTCCCCATGGGTTGGCTCGTCGAACCGACCGCCGGTACGAATCTCACGGCCCAGCAAGTGGAAGACATCATCATGCGCGGCGTCGCCGAAGCTGAACGGGTGCGGGCCGCGATTCGCCTGCCGCTGGGCGAGCGAACGGCGATGGTGCTGGCCGTTACCGACCTCGACGGCGAAGTCTTGGGACTCTACCGCATGGAGGACGCCACGTTCTTCTCGATTGACGTGGCGGTCGCCAAAGCTCGTAACGTGGCCTATTATGCCGACGCGACCGCGTTGCAGCCCGAGGATCAGATTCAGGGCGTCAGCCCGGGGGCAGCCTTTACCAACCGAACTTTCCGATTTTTGGCGGAGCCCCGTTTCCCCTCGGGCATCGACGGGACAACCCCGCCACCCTTCTCCACCTTGCTAACCGTCGGGGTAAACCCCACGAACGCCGAGAATCTGCCCGGCGTGACCCCGCTCGCTTCAAACTTTACGACGGTGCTCGGTTACGATGCTTTCAACCCGGGGACAAATTTCCGCGAAGACGTTCCTTCCACTGGCTATCAGAATGGGATAGTCTTCTTTCCCGGCAGTACGCCCCTTTATAACAATGTCACCTTGGTTGGCGGCTTTGGGGTGAGCGGCGACGGCGTCGATCAAGACGACGTGGTCACGTTTTCCGGGGCGGGGGAATTTTTGCCCGGCAAGAGTTCCCCCATCACGCGAGCCGACGAAGTCTTCTTCCGCGGCGTGCGGCTGCCGTATCAAAAGTTCCCTCGCAATCCCCGCGCTTAAAATCTTCTCGATATGTTGATCGACCGCTCGCATCGTCTCTGGTTGGTGTTCACGGTGGTGGCGGCAGCGGGAGCAACGGCTGCTTACGTGTGGTATGCCCAAACCTGGCAAGGGGGACCCGCCGGACGGACTTGGCCCGGCATGATGTTTGGAGTCGCGGGAACCGCGCTGATGTTGATCGCCGGCATGCTTTCGGCACGCAAGAAAACGCTGCGACTCCGTTGGGGCACCTTGAGCGGCTGGCTCAAAGCGCACATTTGGCTCGGGCTGTTGAGCGTGCCGCTGATTTTCTTTCACACCGCCTTTCGCTGGGGCGGTCTGCTCGAACAAATTTTAATGGGTGTGTTTCTGGCGGTGATCGTCAGCGGCATCGTGGGTGTTATCTTACAAAACATTTTGCCCCGCCTGATGAAATCGCAACTCGACAGCGAAGCCGTCCCCGATCAAATGGATCACCTCTGCCGGGGACTGCAGCGCGAAGCTGACGCCTGCCTAGTGGCAAGCTGCGGCACCGAGGCCATGGAACTCGCCCTCACCCGCGAACCCCAGTCGTTGATTGCATCGACTTCGGACTCCACGAATTGGTTGATCGGATTTTATCTCAACACGATTCGGCCTTACCTCGGCCCGGCATCCGTTTCCGGGACCGTGTTGGCCAGCAATCGGCAAGGGGAGCTGGTTTTCGAGCAAGCCCGTTCCTCGGTCCCCGACCGCTTTCGCAAGACGGTGGACCAACTGGAAGAGCTTTGCCGGGTACGCCGCCAACTGCAACTGCAGGCCCAACTTTACGGCCTGCTCCATGGCTGGTTAAAAGTGCATATTCCCCTGTCGGTTATGCTGCTGGTGTTTACCTTGCTACACATCGCTACGGCGCTCTATTACTAGCTGCAGCCGTTAGACGGCGGTTTAGCCGCAAACTCAACCGCGGCCGGCCGCGGCTAGAACTGCTTGGCTGCTTGAGTTGCGCATCGCACTATGTTAGCGTGCTCATGTCCAGCTCACTTTTCCTGCGTCGCCAATGTCCGAGCCAAACAAACGCATCGTGATCGTCGGTGGTGGCTTTGCCGGGGTCTACGCGGCAAAGTACTTGTGCCAAGCGCTCCGTCGTGCCCAACTCGCCGACGTGGAAGTCGCGCTCGTGAGCCGCGAGAATTATCTCGTCTTTCAACCGCTGCTCCCGGAAGTGATCGCCGGAACAGTGCAAATGTTGCACACGATCAGCCCCATTCGGCGGATCGTCCCCGACGCGGCCTTGCACGTTCGTGCGGTGCAGGAAATTGATCTCCCCGCCGGTATGCTCACCTTGGAACCTGGTTACATCCCCCGCACGCACCAATTGAAGTTCGACCACTTGGTGGTCGCCCTCGGCACGCGGCTCGCCGGCGCGAGTGTACCGGGACTCAACGACCATGCAATCCCCTTCAAATACCTGGGCGATGCGCTGCGGCTGCGGCATCACGTGGTACACGTGCTCGAAGAAGCGGCCATTACCACCGACCCCGACGAACGCCGACGGTTGCTCACGTTTGTAGTAGCAGGCGGCGGGTTTTCCGGCGTCGAGTGTATTGCCGAAATGCACGATTTTCTGCGCCATGCGATCCGCTCGTTTCCCACAATCCCGGCCTCGGAATTGCGGCTCATTCTGCTGCAAAGTGCCGAAGCGATCTTGCCCGAGATGAAACCCAAGCTCGCTCTCTTCGCCCACCGCCTTCTCGCGGAGCGGGGGGTCGATATTCGCACGCAGATTCGCCTGACCGCCGTGACGGCTCAAACCGCCATCACGGTTCACAAACGAACGGGCGAAACGTTGGCGATTCCCACGCGAACCGTGGTCGCCACCGTGCCGGTCGAGCCGCACCCACTCCTTGCCACGCTCCCTTGTGCCAAGGAAAAGGGGAAGCTGCTTGTCAACAATTTTCTGCACTCCGCGGAATGGCCCCACCTGTGGTCCATCGGCGATTGTGCGGCCGTGCCGATGGCCGACGGTCGATTTGCCCCGCCGACCGCTCAGCATGCGGTGCGTCAAGCCAAACGCTGCGCGGAAAATATCGTCGCTCGCCTTACGAACCGCCCATTGCAGCCGTTCAGTTTTCAATCGCTCGGCTCGCTGGCTTCGCTGGGGCGACGTTCCGCGGTGGCGGAAGTCATGGGAGTGAGCCTGTCGGGGTTCGTGGCCTGGATCATGTGGCGGGCCATTTATCTCACCAAGTTCCCCGGCTGGGATCGCAAGCTCCGCATCTTGTCCGATTGGCTGATGGATTTGGTGCTGCCGCGCGACATCACCGAATTGCGGATCTTTCCCCCCGCCGCCGTCCGCCGCGAGCATTTTGTCGCCGGCGAGGTGCTGTTTCATCAAGGGGACGTCGGCGACCGCATTTATTTTGTCGTGTCCGGCGAGGCCGACGTGGAAGTCAACGGCGAAGTGGTTGCCACGGTCGGCGCGAAAAGCGTGATTGGTGAAATCGCCTTGGTGAAGGACACGCCGCGCACGGCCACTGTCCGCGTAAAAACGGAACTCGACGCGGCGAGCGTTTCCAGCGAAACATTCCACACGCTCGTGGCCCACTTCCCCGGTGTAAAGGAAGCAATGGAGGAAATTATGGGCCAACATCTCGCCGCCGACAGCGTGCGCGATAGCACGCTCAGACTGGAAACGTTCTCGTAATTGTCATTCTGAAGGAGCCTCGGTCCGCCGCGGCGGAAAGAATCTGGGTTCCACATTCACAGGTTATCAACACGTAAGAAGGGCAAACCCAGATCCCTTCCGCCTCCGGCGGAGTGAGCCTCTCTCGGGATGACATTTCTAAGCCGATTCTTGTAGTTTCCCAAAAAGTCTTTGTTTCTGATCCGGAAACGGATATATTGAACGCAGCGTTCGTTTCTTATTCATCTGGGGAGGAACGGAGCAGGAACATGAAAACGGTATCTAATTTCTCGTGCGCGGCTGCCGCGCTAGCGCTTTTCTTTTGCGCGTCCTCAACGGCTGAGGCTGCCAACAATGCCGACGCGCTCTTTCGGCAGGCACTTGCCACCGATCAAGCGGGCGACTCGGCACAGCGCGATCGCTTGTTGGCCGACGTCTTGCGGTTGGACCCCGAGCACAAGTTAGCGCGGTGGCACACCGGGCAGGTGTTCTACAACGGCGAGTGGAAATCACTCGACGCGATTCACGAGCTCGTCTCCACCGATCCCCGTTGGCAGGAATACCGCGACCGTGTGGAAACTGCTGAGGATACGCTGCAATCGCACGCGGACTTAGCTCGTTGGTGCCGAGCGCAGAAGTTGGAGCTCGAAGAGCAATGGCATTGGCTCAACGTGTTACGTCACGACGCCGGCAATCGCGAAGCCCTCGGCAGCCTCGGCCTGCGGCCTTATCGAGGCGATTATTTTACGCCCGAACAAATCGCCGCCAACGAAGCCGGTGAGAAGCAAGCGAAAATCGACTTCAAACGTTACGACAATCTCTTAAAGACGGCTATGCGCGAGGCGGAACGAAGTGACGACACAGACCGCTTTGCAGCTCTCAAGAAGATTTCCTCGATCACCGATCCCGCCGCGATTCCAGCAATCGTGGAACTCGTGCTCGCCGACGCCAAAAATGAAAAGCGAATTCTCTCTAAACTCGGCACGTCAAAGGGTGAGAAGTTGCTCCGGCAAATGCAACTCGCCGCGGTGTCGGCCCTCTCGGAGATGCCCGAGCATGAAGCGACTTTGCGGCTTCTGGAAGTATCGCTCTATGCTTCAGACGAGCAAATTCGAAGTGATGCGGCCCATGCGCTGAAGTATCGGGAATTGACCGACTTTGTGCCGCTGTTGATGGCTGGTCTGACAATGCCGATCGAATTTTCTATCAACGTTAATATGTTGTCCAACGGGCAAGTCATACTCACGGAAGATTATCATGAAACCGGACCCTTGGCTGAATCGAGCCAATTTCATTCCAGCACGTACGCCTCAAAATTAATTCGCGGAAATAGAACTCCAGCAGAAACCAACTTCTATAAGAGTATCCGTCAGCCCGTACGCCCCATTTTCGTTTACAACAATCCGGCAGGAGATTTATCAAGAGCCACACGAAAGGCGGGGATAGCTACTCATCGTGTTATTCAGGAGAATGAATTACGAGAGCAGCGCAATGCCCGTATTGAAAAAGTTCTCTCTTCCGTGACGGGCCAGCAGTTAGGGGACAACCCTAAGGCATGGTGGACCACTTGGATGCAATTCAATGAGTTATCGACACCAGATCGACTGCCCAAATTTGAAGAAGTGGCAGAGTACGACTATTCCTACCAAATTAGGACCATGTCCTGCTTCGTCGCGGGCACGCCGGTGTGGACCCAATCAGGCCCGGTAGCGATTGAAAAAATCAAGATCGGCGATCTCGTTCTCAGCCAGGACCCGCACACGGGTGAATTAAATTACCGGCCTGTCGTCGATACAACAATCCGCCCGCCGAGCGGAACGGTGAAGCTTAGGATCGATCAAGAAACGATTGTCACCACGCGGGGTCATCGTTTGTGGATCGCGGGCAAGGGTTGGGAAATGGCCAAGTTCTTGAAGCCTGGTTCCAACCTCGTGACGGCTTCGGGCTCTGTCGACCTACAATCTGCCGAGAAGGGCGAGGAAGCCGTGGCTTACAACCTGGAAGTGGGACAGTTCCACACCTATTTCGTCGGCGAGAGCCGCGTGCTGGTGCATGACAACACCTGTCCCCAACCGACAATCAACACGCTACCGGGCGTTTCGCCGCGAACGGACTTCGCCCCGCAACTTGCCGCGCGTAACTAGCGCCAACTTCGACTCGAGTCCCACGTTACTTACCGTTGTCTGACCATTCTTGGTCGAATGGTTGCAAGGCTTCAGTCGTGGGTTGCAAATCTCCTCGGCCAAGTTGGAATTTTGGCCTCCATGGGTTACCATGGGGGTCTTCTCCGTCATCGTTCAGGAACTATTCCGATCTGGTCGCAATTCGAGGGGCTATCTTGGATAGAAAGTCAGTTTCATTTCTCGTCGTGGGAGTCATGCTTGGTCTGCTCGTAGCGACATTCGGTTTTGCGATGATGGTTCGGCAAGGAACCTCCGCTGCATCTGACGGAAAAACCATACTCAAACTTGGCCACGGGCTCGATCAAAACCATCCCGTCCACGAGGCGATTGTTTTCCTGGCGGAGAGGGTGAAAGAAAAATCGGGAGGAACGGTCGAAATCCAGATTTACCCCAACGGTCAATTGGGCTCTGAAACCGAAAGCCTTGAACAGCTTCAGCGGGGAGCCCTGGCGATGGCCAAGACTTCCACGGCTCCGCTGGAAAGCTTTGTCCCCGAGATGGCTATTTTCGGCGTGCCCTATGTGTTTCGAGATGAAGATCACTTTTGGCAGGTGCTGCACGGAGAGATAGGACATGAGCTGCTGGACGCGGCCAGTTCGCACGGCTTGAAGGGGCTTTGCTATTACGATGCCGGCGCACGTAGTTTTTACACAATCAGCAAGCAGATCAATGAGCCTGCCGATTTGCGGGGCCTGAAAGTGCGGGTTCAGCAAAGCAAAACGTCGATGGAAATGGCCGAGGCCTTGGGAGCTTCGCCGACTCCCGTCGACTTTGGCGAGCTCTACACGGCTTTGCAGTCGCGGATGGTGGATGGTGCGGAGAACAATCCCCCGAGCTTTTATTCCAGTCGGCACTTTGAAGTCTGCAAGCACTATGCCCTCAACGAACACGCCCGGGTTCCCGACTTGCTGCTGATGAGCAAGAAAGTCTGGGACCGGCTTAGTCCCGAGGTTCAGGTCTGGCTGCAGGAAGCCGCCGACGAGTCGAGCGAATTCCAACGCGAGTTGTGGCGAGTGGAAAGCAAAAACGCCCTGGACGCCGTTGAGAAAGCAGGGGTCACGATCACATATCCGGATGAGACTAAATTCGCCGAGCGCGTGGGCCCCATGCACGATTCTCTAGATGGAACCGCCGTGGGCAAATTACTCCGTCGAATCAAGAGCGAGTATTAGAATCATGTTTGCCACGATTGTGCGAACTAAAAAGTTTGTTACCTGGCTCTTGGAGCAGGTGTTAATCGGCTCGGTGGCCGTGATGGTGTTGGTCGTGCTCTGGGGAATTCTGACCCGATTCATCTTTGTCAGTCCCAGTCGCTGGACTGAGGAAGTCTCGACCAATCTTTTGATCTGGGTTGCGTTGCTGGGGGCGGCCGTTGCCTTTTCTCGTCAGGAGCACCTGGGGCTGGACTACTTTGTCAACAAACTCGATCCGGCGGCTCAACGCCTCAATGTCATCATCATACAGCTCGCGTCATCGCTCTTCGCCGCAACGGCCATGGTCTATGGGGGCTACGTGCTTGTGGCGGAAACTCTTCGCGCCGGACAACTCACTCCCGTCCTGGGAATGAAAATGGGCTACGTCTACTTGGCCGTGCCGTTGAGCGGAGTGTTTATTTTGCTCTACGCCGTCGAGCGTCTCATGGAGCTCTTCCGTGGTGCCGATCCCGAGGGTCATGAAGTTCTTACCAATGACGGCACTGAAGTGAAGGTTCCCTAGCCGATGGATCCCCAGTTAGCTATTCTGCTTCTTACATTCTTGATTCTCCTGGTGATGAATGTCCCGGTGGCGATCGCTATTGGTTTAGGTGCCTTGCTGACGCTGATCTCCCTGGGTGATATTCCCGCCAACTACATCGTGGCCCAGCGAATGAGCATGGGAATCGCCAAGTTTTCGCTGTTGGCGATTCCTTTCTTCGTGCTGGCTGGAATACTTATGGGCGAGGGAGGGATGGCCCGCAGGCTTATCGAGTTTGCCTCGGCCTTGGTCGGACGATACCAGGGAGGCCTCTCCTATGTGAGCACTCTCACGTGCATGATGTTTGGTGCCATTTCGGGTTCCGCCGCTGCCGCGGTATCGAGTGTAGGCGGCATGATGATCCCCGAAATGACCCGCAAGGGGTACGATCTCAACTTCAGCGTGGCCGTGACGACGACGGCCGCCACGACCGGTTTGATCATTCCTCCCAGCAATATCATGATTGTTTTTGCCGTAGTGGCGGGGGACGTTTCGGTGGCGGCCATGTTTATGGCGGGCATCATCCCAGGCATCACTATCGGCTTGGCGATCATGGTGGCCTGCTATATCCTCTGTGCGCGCGCCGGCTACAAAGGGAGCGACCCGGGCAGTTGGTCGGAAATCAAGCGTTCCGCGCTGGGATCGCTGGTCAGCCTGGCGCTGATCGTGATCGTCTTGGCAGGAATCTTGGGAGGCGCGTTTTCGCCCACCGAAGCGGCCGCGATTGCCGTCCTTTATGCATTCGTTGTCACCGTGTTTCTCTACCGAGAGGTGAAATTGGCGGATCTTCCGCGGATCCTTTTAAGAACCGGCATCACCACGTCCATTGTGTTCTTGCTTATTGGCACGAGCCAGGCGATGAGCTGGGTCCTCTCCTATCTTAATATCCCCCAGACGGTAAGCGCGGCGCTGTTGGACCTCTCGGAGAATAAATACGTGATTCTCGGCATTATGAATGTCATCCTGCTGGCCGTGGGGACATTCATGGATATGACCCCCGCCGTGCTGATCTTTACCCCCATCTTCTTGCCCGTGGCCATCAAGCTGGGTTTAGACCCCGTACATTTTGGGATCATGATGATCGCGAACCTGTGCATTGGACTATGCACTCCTCCCGTGGGGACGTGCTTGTTCTTGGGCTGCGGGATCGGCAAAACCACCATCGCCGAGGTGACTAGGCCCATGATTCCCTTCTTTGTAGCCATGCTAGTTTCTTTGCTCTTGATCACCTACATACCGGCGCTCTCGATGTGGTTGCCAAACGCACTCGGTTTGTGAATCCATTAACTTTTTGCGGCAATTCACTCGAACCTCGAAAAACCAGGAAGGCGCATCTCGAAATAGGGCTAAGAATTAACAAGCGTCTTCAACGCCTGCGCCACCAATCGCAAATCTGCCACGAGCTCTTGGTGCTTGCGGCGGCGATCAACTTCATCGGGGGCGCGAAGAATCGCCGAAGGATGGTAGGTCGCCAACAAGCGCGGCGCCCAACGGCTTTTCAGAAAACGGCCGCGCTGTTTTGTCACGCGGAAGTCGCTGCCTAAAAGTGATTGTGAAGCCGTCGCACCCAGGCAGACGATAATCTCTGGTTGCACGACTTCGATTTCCGCTTCGAGCCAAGGCCGGCACGCCCGGATTTGGCTCCACGACGGCTTTTTATGGAGTCGGTATCTTCCCTTCTGTTCCCAACGAAAATGCTTCACGACGTTCGTGAGATAAGTCTCTTCAATCGATAGTCCCGCTTCGCCCATGGCACCCTTGAGCAATGAACCGGCGGGACCAACAAACGGCTCCCCCTGCCGGTCTTCTTCATCGCCGGGAATTTCGCCGACCAACATGACGGGCGCCCGTCGCAAGCCTCGACCGAATACCGTTTGGGTCGCGTTCTTGTAAAGTTCGCAGCCGCGGCAATGCTCTGCCGCTTCGCGAAGCGAACTGAGGCTCAATCGTTCGGGCAGGTAATCCGCGGCGGAGACTTTGATAGACATGATAGCACTGCTAGCAGTAGCGTTTTCGGTCTGTGAACAATCAAGATGGTCTTTTAATACTAGGAATACCCTCTCGATCTAACGACTTCTTCGATTCACGCAAAGCCTATGCCGCATCTCGCATAAAACGAGAATCTAGATTTTCTGTCCCACTAAAACTGGCATCCGATCGTGCCTGGTCATGGTTTGATAGTAGTGGCTCGCTGGTTCCGTGATTACATAAACATGAGGGCGTTTCTGTTCGTCGCGGACCAAGACTCCTTCCACTCCTTCCTCGATCGGAAACCAAACAGATTTTTCGAGCCCGAAGTCAGCAGGAATAATCACCTTCTCCGGAGCGAGCCATTTCCATTTTCCCGCTTCGAGACTCTCCAGCCGGCACCAACCGGTCGCCGGCAATTTCGATACTTTCGCC
>JBGTEU010000273.1:0-2997 GCA_041747595.1 Bythopirellula sp. | reverse complement strand
CACCGCTGGATCGGGAATGCCCTCCAGAGCAAATCGAGCGGCATGAGCAAGTTTTTCATCGGCGAGCAGTTCGGTAAGAATCACGACGGATTCCGCAGTGCCGATCAAAGCGAGCTGTTTGCACACGACTTGTTTCTCATGGAAGTTGGCATCGGATTTGAGGAGAGCATGAAGTTCGGCCAGATCGCCGCCGCGCGCAGGTTGGGATGACAGCATCAGTAGGCCAACTAAGGCAAAAACGAAACGCGAGTGCTTGGGTAAAGACATTGAAGCTGCCTGGGTGAAAAAACGTGTGGCACCGAAGTAACTTAGATCCGCCACGGTTCCCGCAGGGCGCGAGAACGCATGCGATTGGCTTCGTCGTCGTTGACAAATTCTTCTTTCCTCGGGTCAAAAGTGAGTTTGCGCCCTAGTTGGGTGGCAATGTACGCAGCGTGGCAAACAACGTGGGACTGAGCGGACACTTTCGCGTTCGATGCCGTCACTCCTCGTGATTTGACGCAGTGGAGAAAATCGCGAATATGCGATGTTGGATCTGTGCCGACGTCCGTGAAACCGCGATGTTCACTACGCAGTTTGCCAGGACCGAGGACCATTTGACCGCTGTCGCCGGTTTCCACATAGCCATCATCACCTTCGAATCTCACGCTGCACGTCCCCATGCCTAGCCAACCCGTGGAACGCATGACCAACTTCACGCCGTTTTCATACTGGCACGTCACCGTCGTGCCTTCGGGCTCATAGGTCACGGGAGCCGTTTCATCTGCTTGATTAGCCCACTGACAGAGGTCAACCGTGTGGGCCCCCCATTCGAGGATGCCGCCGCCATGGAAATCAAAGTAATCGTGCCAATGCCCTGCGACGTAAGCTGAGTTGTAGGGACGCCACATCACCGGACCGAGCCATCGATTCCAGTCGACAACTTCGATCGAAGGCTCTGGTTCCTCTGGCAGCCAATTATGATTGGTTGTCGGAGGCAAGATGTTGGCGTGAACGGTGTGCAGTTTGCCCAGTTTGCCGGTATGAGCAAGTTCGGTAGCCAGGATGAAATTTGAAATATTGCGACGCTGTGTTCCAGCCTGATAGATGCGGCCGTAGAGCTCGAATTTGTCGGCCAGCGCGCGGCTTTCGGCGATCGTCATCGAACACGGCTTTTCACAATAAACATCCTTGCCTGCTTTGGCAGAGATGATGGACGCGAGCGTGTGCCAACGGTCGCCGGTGGCGATGAGTACGGCGTCGATATCATCGCGACCGAGCATTTCGAACATATCGCGGTACATCTTGCACTCGCTGTTGCCGTACTTGTCGTCGACGGTCTTTTTACCGACCGTGCGGCGTTCGGCCCGGCTGTCGCACATTGCTGCGAATTGCACCTCAGGCTGCTGCATAAAAATTTCCAGATCATAATGTCCGCGACGGCCGCAACCAATTTGTCCCATGACAATCCGTTCACTGGGCGCAACCTTTCCGTTGCGGCCCAATGCGGAGGCCGGAATGATTGTCGGTATGGCCATGGCCGTGCCGCCTACCGCCGCTACTTTTAGGAAGTGCCGTCGTGACGATTTTCGTTTTGCTTTCATCTTACTTTTCCAGTCCACATTGGGGATTTCAAAATCACGCAAGCGAAGCACGTGATCATCTCTTGTTTTCAGCTTCCGCGCTTTGCTCGGGGAAGGTTTCCAGTTGGATATCCTTGAAGTAAACCGTCATCGGCGGGCCTGCGTGGACCTGCAAGGCCACGATTCCCTTGTTGAGTCTATCTTGATGGTTGTCGACAATATCGACCGCGACTTTGCCATCGAGGTAATGAATGAGATGATTGCCCCGCGCGAGAATCGTGTATTCCTGCCACTGCGAGATGTCGACGGGCGTGACGGCAGTGGTTTGACCCACCACCTCGGGTTTACCCGACTCCGCATCAACGACCACTTTTTGGCCGCGAGTTGCCACGATGGCTCGTCCCGTTCCTTCGCTGTAAAGCATTGCCGCGTACTCGGGATTCGGATGGATATCAGCCTGATAGCCGACGACTTTCCAGGTTTTTGGATCTTTGAGCTTACTGCGGTACTGGACGCCCGAGTTATTGTCGCCCTCAAGCCGCGCTTTGTAGGTCAGGCGAAAATCGGCAACTTCTCCACCTTGCCAAACAAGGAACGTATTCTCAGCGACGGGATTATCGACCGAGGAACCGCAAATCTGTCCGTCTCGAACCGACCACACCTTTTCATCGCCGGACCAACCTTCAAGATCGCGGCCGTTGAAAAGACTCTGAGTCTCAGCCATACAACGAGTCGGAACGTCGCAATGAGCTAAAGCCAATACGACGAAAAGTTTTGAGATCGTGCGAATTCTAGTTAACACGTGTGCGTCTCTGATGATAGGAGTTAAACGCGGGTCATTTTACAGTAACCCATTCCAGCGATTTGCCAGATTGAAGGACCGCATCGCACACGGCTTGTGTGGCCAATGCGCTGCGAAAATCTGGTTGGATAGCTCTGCCCTGTTCGAGTTCTTTGATAAAGTCGGCCACATGGTGAATAAAACTGTGCTCGTAACCGATACTCAGTCCGGGTACCCACCAGCGATTCATGTACGGCATCTCCCCCTCGGTGACGTGAATCGTACGCCAGCCACGCACGATGGAGTCGTCGGCATGGTCAAAGTATTCTAACCGATTGAGGTCGTGCAAGTCCCAGCGAATCGAGGCATTTTCTCCATTGATTTCGAAGGTAAACAGGGCCTTGTGGCCGCGAGCGTAGCGGGTCGATTCAAACAACCCTAACGAACCGTTCTCAAAATGACACAGGAATGCACAAGCATCATCAATATTTACAGGTTCCACTTGCCCGGTTTCCGCATGTCGACGCTCCTTGACAAATGTTTCCGTCATCGCGCTGACATCCTTGATTTTCCCGTTGAGCCACAGGGCCGTATCGATGCAATGCGAGAGCAAATCACCCGTGACGCCCGACCCTGCCGCGGACGAATCGAGCC
>JBGTEU010000272.1:0-2569 GCA_041747595.1 Bythopirellula sp. | reverse complement strand
TAGCTGGATGTGAATGTCCGCTCGACGAACGTCGTATCGATCCGCCCGTCGGCGAAAGCACTGTGGCTGAGGATGTCCTGGTGCAAGGGGATCGTCGTTTTGATGCCCTCGACCCGCATCTCTGCGAGCGCCCGCAGCATCGTGCGAACGGCTTCCTCGCGGGTGGGTTGATGGACGATGAGCTTGCCGATCATCGAATCGTAGTACGGGGGAACCACATAGCCGCTGTAGACGTGGGAATCAAACCGCACGCCAAATCCGCCGGGGACAATCAGCCGTTCGATCCTGCCAGGGGACGGGCGGAAATTGGCTTTGGGATCTTCGGCATTGATGCGACATTCGATCGCCGCGCCATTTTGTCTGATGTCTTCTTGTTTCATCGAAAGTGGTTCACCCGAGGCGATCAAAATCTGTTGTTTAATGAGATCGATCCCGGTGATCATTTCCGTTACCGGATGTTCGACCTGGATGCGGGCGTTCACTTCAATGAAATAATAGTTGCCCTCCTTGTCGACGATAAATTCCACCGTGGCGGCGTTGGTATAATTGGCCTCTTGAATGAGCCGCCGAGCCGCGTTGCACATCGCATCGCGCGTCTGGGGGGTAATGCTGGTGCTGGGGCTTTCTTCGATCAGCTTTTGATGCCGGCGCTGCACGCTGCAATCGCGTTCCCAGAGGTGCAACACATTTCCATGATGATCGGCCAAGATTTGCACTTCGACGTGGCGAGGTTGCTCGATATATTTTTCCAAGTAGACGGCACCGTTGCCGAACGCCGCCTCGGCCTCGGTACGGGCTTGTTGGAAAGCTGATTTGAGTGCCAAATCGTTGGCCGCGACCCGCATTCCCTTGCCCCCGCCGCCAGCGACCGCTTTGATCAGCACGGGGAAGCCCACTTCGTGGGCAAAGCGAAGGGCGTCGTCAACATCCTCGATAATCCCGTCACTGCCCGGCACGACTGGCACGGATGCCCGCTTGGCCATCATGCGAGCGGCGTTTTTATCGCCGAGCTGTGCCATCGCTTCGGGGCTCGGGCCGATGAAATCGATGTTGCAACTGCGGCAGATTTCGTTGAAGTGGGCGTTCTCCGAAAGGAAGCCGTAGCCCGGGTGAATCGCCTGGACGTTCCCCACTTCGGCGGCACTGATCACATTGGCGATACGCAAATAGCTGTCAGCCGCTCTCGCGGGACCGACACAGAACGCTTCGTCGGCGAGTTCCAGATAATACGCTCCGCGATCTCCTTCGCTGTAAATGGCGACGGTCTCGATGCCAAGCTCCCGGCAAGCGCGGATCACCCGCAGGGCAATCTCTCCACGATTGGCAACGAGAATTCTTTGGTACATGGCAGGATCGTTAAGAACGGGAATCGAGGCGGGGATCAGGACTTTTGCACTTTGAACAGCTTTTGGCCGTATTCGATGGCGTCGCCATTCTCAGCGAGGCGAGCCAGAATTTTGCCTGAACACTCGGCAGGGATATCGTTGAAGACCTTCATCGCCTCGAGAATACAAACCACCGTATCGGGACCCACCGAATCGCCGACATTGACAAACGCCGGGGTATCGGGGCCCGAAGCAACATAAAACGTGCCGACCATCGGGCTGGTGACGTAGGTGATGTTATCGTCGTCAACGGCCGGTGCTGTCGTGGCGGGAGTGGCTGCAGGTGTTGCCGCGGATGGGAAGGCGGGTGCGGGAGCGGCTATGGGCGCACCCATATGTACGAGCGGTTCCTGACCTCGACGCAACCGAATGCGTTGATCGCCTTGCCGCAAATCGATCTCGGCCAATTCATGCTCGTTCATCAACTCGACGAGCCGTCGGACTTTGCGCACGTCGAACACGTCGTTTGAGCTGGGTCCTCCGTCTTTCATTTCGCATCTCCCACAGTTTGTCTGGTAGGCGTGCGTCTCTCGCCGGCCACCCGTTGCAAGTCATTTTGTCGTTATGCTGGGTGCAATCGTGCATTGATGCACGATTTCAACCCACCAGGCATTCGTCGAGTTCTTTGGGGACCGAGGTCAGCACCTCGTGACCATCACGGGTGACGAGCACGTCGTCTTCGATCCGCACGCCGCCCCAACCTGGAAAATAGATGCCTGGCTCGACGGTCACGATCATTCCCGGTGCTAACACCGTCGATTGACCCTGGCTCAACCGGGGTGCTTCATGGATCTCCAGCCCCGTTCCATGTCCGAGTCCGTGACCAAACTGCTTGCCGTAGCCCGCCTTGGCGATAACGCCACGCGCGGCTTGGTCAACGGCTTCGCAGGTGACGCCCGGCCGAATCGCGTCTATCCCAGCCAACTGCGCCTTTAACACAACTCCATATATCTTACGGAGTTTGGGCGAGATTTTACCGGTCACAACCATGCGAGTCAAGTCGCTCATATAGAGCCCCTCGTTGACCCCCCAGTCGATTAGCGTGAAATCCGCCTCACTCAATTTCTTCTTTGTGGGGCGGGCGTGAGGCAGCGCAGAACGCACACCCGTGGCGACGATGGGCTCGAAACTTAAGCCCCTGGCCCCGAATCGCCGGGCCTGATATTCCAGCTCCGCTGCGACCT
>JBGTEU010000271.1:0-1833 GCA_041747595.1 Bythopirellula sp. | reverse complement strand
CCCGACCGCGTATTAGGAACGCAACATTATCACCCGGCGCATTATCACCCGGAACCGAGCAAAAGGTCCAGGGTACCAACCGCAAAGAGCCCCAGGCTGATCACGGCGTTCACGTGAAAAAAAGCGATATTCACGCGGTCGAGGTCGTCGGGCCGCACGAGGGCATGTTCGTAGATTAGGAGCACGGCCACCACGACGATGGCAATCCCATAGAGCCAGCCGAAGTGGGGGAAGGCCCAAGGCAAGAGAGCAAGCAAACCTAACGTGGCTAGGTGACATAAAGCCGCGAGTCGCAACGACCGCGTGATTCCCAGCTTGGCCGGAATACTGTGCAGACCCCGCGATTTGTCGAACTCAAAATCTTGGCAGGCATAAATGATGTCGAACCCCGTCACCCAGGTGAGAACCACGGCACCGAGGACCACCGCGGGAAGCAGATCACTGGGATTTTGGATGACTTGCTCGCCACGGATCGCAATCCAGACGGCAATCGATGAGAGCGCCAGCGCCGCCCCGAGCCACACATGCGCGAGCGAAGTAAATCGCTTCGCAAAACTGTAACCGCACAGGAACGCAAGTACGGGGACGCTCAAATAGAGCGGTAGCCGATTGGGCAAGAACAACAAAGTGCTGGCGATGAAGGCGAAAGCGCAAGCGAGGGTGAATGCGGTGACCAGTGGCACGGTCAAGATGCCAGCGGGCAGATGCCGGCCCGCGGTACGCGGGTTCGCGGCGTCGATCCTTCGGTCCACCAACCGATTGAATGCCATCGCTGCGCTGCGGGCCGTGACCATGCACAAAAGAATCCCCAGAAGCGCGCGAACGTGAAAATCTTCGCTCACATTCCAAGCCATGACCGCCGAGAGCAGCGCAAATGGCAGCGCGAAGATCGTGTGACTAAAGCGGATTAGCGAAAGCAGGTGGCGGACGGTTTGTAGCATCGGCGCAATTAGTGTTTGCAATCCGTTCCCCAACGGTTGATTAGGCAGTTGTCGATGCCGAGTTGGTCGCACATGCGTGCGACCATGAAATCCACCAAATCGCGGAGCGTCGTCACACCGTGGTACCAACCGGGCGAAGCAGGCAACACCACCGCACCAGCGAGCGTGGCCTGGCGCATGTTCTCTATATGTGGCAACGAAAGGGGCGTCTCGCGCGGCACGAGGATGAGTTTGCGGCGTTCCTTGAGATGCACTTCGGCGGCGCGTTGAATCAGGTTGCTGGCCGAACCATGGGCGATGCCACTGAGCGTCGTTCCCGAGCAAGGGCAAACGACCATGCCCTGCGTGAGAAACGAACCGCTTGCCAAGGGGGCCTGAAAATCCATGTAATTGTGGCTGATGAGCTCACCGACCCGTCCCCCTTCCACGGAGAGGACGTTGCTATCGGCGGTGCCGATCCCCGCGCTTGCCTGCAAGAGTTGAATCTTGCTGTCGGCGGCGTGGGTGATGTCGTCGAGCATCAATTGCGAAGGTTTGAAATCATCAAGATCGACATTGAGATCCATTTCCTCGCGAATCACATGCGCACCGCTCGGGCTGATGATCAAATGCACGTCGTGCCCCGTGGCGAGCAGCACTTCAATCAAACGCACGGAGAACACCGCGCCACTCGCGCCGGTGATCGCGACACAAACATTTCTTGGACCGTTTGCCATGCCTAATTCCTCGTCGATATCGCCATCATCGAATCGGACAGCGGTTTCGTACCGACATAAAGAGTTGCAACTCCCAGTGTAAACGACTGATATCGAACGTCCACCAGTCCAACGGCACGCATTCTGTCGGCAAGTGCCTCGCCCTGCAGAAACTGGCCCACGCTTTCCGGAAGATA
>JBGTEU010000270.1:0-3546 GCA_041747595.1 Bythopirellula sp. | reverse complement strand
GGTCGCCCGCATCACGCGCACCACCAGCGATTTCGGCGGGCAGCTCGATAGCCTCAGCGACACGGTTTCATTTGGCGTCGCCCCGGCGATTTTGCTTGTGAAAATGTGCCCTGATTTCAGCAGCTTGCATAAAGAAGCCGTCTGGGCCATCGCCGCGCTATTTGCCTGCTGCGCCGCGTTAAGGCTCGCTCGGTATAACGTCGAGACCGATGAGAAGGACGACCACGGTTCGTTCTCGGGACTACCTTCCCCGGCCGCGGCCGCGGTGATCGCAAGCCTTGCCATTTTTTCCTACACGCTCCGGAATGAATTGAACTTCGAAAATTACGCGGGATTCGACTGGTGGCTTCAGCGGCTTCTGCCGCCGTGTACGGCGTTGATTGCCGTGCTCATGGTTTCGCGGATTCCCTATCCGCACATCGTTACGCAACTCATACGAGGTCGGCGTAGCTTTACTCATATCGTGGGACTGTTGTTCGCCATCATTGCGCTCTTGATGGTTCGCTGGTTTGCGGTGCCGATTTTGTGCGGCCTGTATGTCGCTGTGCCTGCCCTGCGATATGCACGGCAAGCCGCCCGTGCTCGCGGCAAAGTGGGAAAGTCCTCCCAGCACGAGGCGCTTTGAATGTTTACCGGCTTGGTGCAAAGTTTGGCGGAAGTGAAATCTTTGAAGAGCGTGGGACCGGGGGTGCGGCTTGTCGTGAGCGATGCCCCAATCGCGGCGAGTTCTACGATTGGTGATTCCATTGCGATTAACGGTTGTTGCCTCACGGTGGTCGCAATTGAAAGCAATGCACTCACCTTCGAGGGGGGTGAGGAAACTCTCAGCCGTACTACCCTCGGCGGCGTGAAACAAGGGGACCACGTGAATTTGGAAACATCGCTCCGCATGGGCGATTCGCTTGGCGGACATCTCGTGGCGGGGCACGTCGACGGCGTCGGCACGGTGGACGAGCGCACAGACGACGCCGAGTGGTCGAAGTTTTGGTTTCGCGTGCCTAAGGTACTGACCCGCCAGATGGCGAGCAAGGGATCGGTCGCCGTCGATGGCGTGAGTCTCACGTTGGTCGACGTGGAGAGCGAGCGGTTCAGTGTCGCCCTAATTCCCCACACGCTGAAAGTGACGACCCTCGGCTTTCGCAAAATCGGTGACCAAGTGAACATCGAAACCGACTTGCTGGCCAAATATGTGGAACGCCAACTCGCCTGGCGTGATGAACAATAATTCCGTGTGACTCGTTGAGTGACGGTTAGAGAAATATGAATCGACAAACCAAATCGTTTTTGATCGAACGCTTCCGCGAGATGGGAATTACCCCCGCCACTCGGCATGGGCAGAATTTTCTCATTGATCTGAATCTGCATCGCCTGCTGATCGACTCGGCGGAACTGACGAAAGACGACGTCGTTTTGGAAGTCGGTACCGGAACGGGAGCGCTCACGACCGAAATGGCGAGACGTGCCGCGGCGGTGGTGACGGTTGAGATCGACAGCCATCTGTATGAACTTGCCAGCGAGGAGTTGCTCGAGTATCCGCATGTGACGATGCTCAACTTCGACGCGTTGCACAACAAGAATAGCTTCGACGAGCGAGTACTTGATGCGGTAGGCGAAAAACTTGCCGAAGTGCCGGGTCGAAAGTTTAAGCTGCTCGCGAACTTGCCTTACAATATTGCCACGCCCGTGCTGTCGAACTTGCTCCTTTGTCCGCACGTGCCGTGCATGATGGTGGCGACGATCCAAAAAGAACTAGGCGACCGCATCGTGGCCCAGCCCTGGAGCAAGGATTACGGTGCGCTGAGCGTGTGGATGCAAAGCCAGGCCACGACCGAAATCGTGCGAATCATGCCGCCGACCGTGTTCTGGCCGATGCCCAAGGTCGAATCGGCGATCGTGAAAATCGTGGTTGATCCCGAGAAGCGGGCCGCCATTCCCGACCTCAAGTATTTTCATCAATTCGTAAAGACGATCTTTATCCACCGCCGCAAATTCCTGCGCGCGAACATTGTTGCCGCGATGAAGGAACACCTTACGAAGCCTCAAATTGACGAAATGTTGAGCGAGATGAAGCTGGGCGAAACAGCGCGTACCGAGGAGCTCGACGTGGCGACACTGCTGCGGCTGACGGAGTTGGTGCGAGTGCGGGCGCCAGAGTGGAAGCTCTAAGGCGAGGCAACGCAGGCGAGCCGTAAGCGTCAGCGCCCGGAGTAGAAACCACGAATCAAACGAATTGCACGAATGACGTAGCACTACGCTCCGCGTGGTTGGGAGTGGGACATGGCTGGAAATTCGAAAAAAGATTCTGAACGAGCACTAACGAAACGCCAGGATGCAATCAAAGTTATCAAAGCCCTCTTAGAACTTGATATCGATGAAGCCATGAAGAAAAAGTTTCTGTCGAATTGTTTGTGGCAAGTAACACAGGCTGAGGGCAAAGGCAAATACGAACTACGTTATAAGACTAAAGCGGCTTTGAAAGCGATCAAGGAAGGCCGGCGCAACGAACTGAGGCATGAACATGTCTATCCGCGTAAGCAAATGGTTCAACGATTGATCGACAGCCCCGAGAAGGTCGATGAAATTGTGAAAGAGGCTGTGGGGTGTGTCGTGACTCAAGATGAGCACGCCATACTTTCACAAATTGATCGTGACTTTTCAGGCCTTGAAGGATGTGAACGCTACCAAGAGGCCGGCATTACAGTGTTAGATACAAGCAAGAAGCCGCCTGCTAAACTCTGCTAATTCTTTATCCCACTCTGAGTATGGAGCTACGACCGCAACGATTGTAACGGCCGAGCGGAGTAATTGTTTCTTACCTTGTTCTCTGGCGTTTCTGAACCCGTCGTGGTTGGTTGGGGTCTGTGATAAGATTAAGGGGATACTCAACATGGCATCGCGCGGTGCAAGCACCGCGGCTAAATCGTTTGGACTTGGACTATGGCACGTACGCATCGCCTTGAGCGCAAAACCAACGAAACGCAGATCACGCTCGATCTGAACCTCGACGGCGAGGGGAAGGCCGACGTCAAAACGGGCGTCGGGTTTCTCGATCACATGCTCGACTTGTTTACCAAGCATGGGGCGTTGGATCTTACGGTGCGTACTCAGGGTGATTTGCACGTCGATCAGCACCATACCGTGGAAGACACCGGCATCTGCCTGGGCTTGGCATTTCGTGAAGCGCTCGGCAACAAGGCGGGGATTCGCCGTTATGGGCACTTCACGTTACCGATGGAAGAAACGCTGGTGACCGTGGCGGTTGATTTCAGTGGACGCAGCATCCTGGCCTATAACGCATGCGTGCCGGCAGCAAAGATCGGCGATTTCGACAGCGAACTGTTGGAAGATTTCTGGCAAGCGGTGTCTGCCAACGCGCTCTGCAATTTGCACGTGCTGCTGCACTACTGCCGCAACAGCCATCACATTGCCGAGGCAATCTTCAAGGCGACGGCCCGCGCGATGCGGATGGCCGTGGAAACCGATCCACGAATGCCCGGTGTGCCTAGTACCAAAGGTACTCTCGACGGTTAATTGCGATCCAATGAA
>JBGTEU010000269.1:0-6039 GCA_041747595.1 Bythopirellula sp. | reverse complement strand
CAACGGGGAGCGGAAGAAAGGCTCCGACATTCCGATTGAGATCGGTGATTCGTGGCATATTGGGGGCATCACCAAAAGTATCACCGCCACGATGATCGCGCGATTGGTCGAGTCGGGTCAAATGAAATGGTCCGACACCGTGGGTGAAAGCTTCGCCGATGCATCCATCGATGAAAGCTGGAGGCCGGTTACGCTCAAGCAGTTGCTGACTGACACGGCGGGCGCGCCTGCGAATTTTCCCAGGGACATTTGGTATGAACGACCTCCCCTCGGATTAGAACGCATTCAGGCGCGTCGCAAACGAGTGCTCGACGTGTTAGCCAAAAAAACCGAGCGGCCACCAGGCGAAAGTTACAAGTATTCGAATGTCGGCTTCACAATTGCCGCCGTGATGACTGAAAAGGTAACCGGCGAAAGCTGGGAAGATCTCGTGAAACGAGAAGTCTTCGAGCCGCTCAAACTCTCCAGCGCAGCGTTTGGCCCGCCGACGAGTTCCGACGAATCACTCGAACAGCCGCGCGGTCACCGTTCGTCACTGGGTCGGAAACTCGCGATGGACGACGATGCCGATAATTCGCCAATCATGGGCCCTTCCGGCTCTGTTCGCATGACGCTTAGCGATCTGTGTGCGTACGCAACAGAGCACCTCCGTGGCGAACTTGGCAAGGGGACACTCCTTTCCACGGAGACTTACAAACTGCTGCACACGCCCGAACGCAGTTACTACGCCTATGGGTGGATCAAAATGGAGCCGACACGAAATCTCCCGTACACCGTGTATTGGCACAATGGGTCGAACACGTTGTGGTACGCCTTGGTTGTGTTCATTCCCGAGACGAACATGGTGGTTGCCGTCACGTCGAACGACGGCGATATCGAGTTGGCCGAAGCCGCGGCCTGGGAAATCGTGAAGCAGAGCGTAAACCATTTCGCCGAAGGCCCCGATGCCCCAGGCAGTGAACCCACCACGGGGTCCGGTTACCCCAAGCTCTCTCCTTTTGCCGCGGTGCGCTGGCAAGAATCTCAACCAGAGGTCAAGGTCGGCGACGAGTGGTATAAGCTCGTGTCGCTCGATGATCTCCCCGCGGAGGAAATCGTGGCGTTTAGCTGGCGGACCAACGGAGACAAGTGGCAGATGGGATTCGAAGAGGACCTTGTCGAGCTGCTTTCGCAGATGGGGCATCCGCCACGGGACACGGTCAAGTTGGTTGTTCAATCACTAACATCCTCAGAGACAATGGTCTTGGAAGATGTCGCGATGACTAGGGCCAACCGTCAGGCAATTAAGGCAGCGGCAATGGCCCGGGCGGATTGAGCCGAACGCACTAGCGTTTGGTTCTATGTGATACGACCTGCAAATCGAACAACCCGAGGCTAGCGCCAACGGCTCACATTAATGAATAAGGGATCATACTCATGTCGACATTTTTACCAACCATGAAAACAACATTACTGTTGGTCTCGACCCTCTTGATAATAATTCCATCGAAAGGATATGCGATCGATCTCAAAGCGCAGGTCGATCCGTTTGCACGGCCGCTGGTGGATAACGGTGTGGCGGTGGGCTTGGTAGTCGGAATCTTCAAGGGGGGAGAGACGCAGATTCTCCCCTATGGCGAGACGCGCAAGGGCACCGGCGACGCGCCCGACGGTGAGACGATTTACGAGATCGGCTCGGTGAGCAAGGCGTTTACGGGTGTGCTCTTGGCGGACATGGTCGCGACGGGCGATGTTAAGCTGGACGATCCCCTGCAGAAGTTCGTGAAGCTGCCGGTGCCAGTGCAAGGGGAGACGCCGATCACGCTGGAGCACCTGGCGACGCACACCTCAGGATTGCCGACGCTGCCGGATAACTTTCGGCCCGCCGATCCCGGGAATCCGTATGTCGACTACACGGCCCAACAGATGGGTGCGTTTCTCGCAGGCCACCAACTGCGCCGCGGGCCGGGTGAGTACGAATACTCGAACTTTGGCATGGGGATGTTGGGCTACTTATTGGCGCGACAGCAGCGGATGAACTATGAACAATTGCTGATCGCGCGGATAGCCAAGCCGGCGGGAATGGTCGATACCTGCATCACGCTCAACAAGGCCCAGCGCGAGCGGCTCGCCCCGCCTTACGATGGGGAACTTCGTCCCGCGAAGAACTGGATATTGCCGACGTTGGCCGGGGCGGGCGGGATCCGCTCAACGGCCAACGACATGCTCAAGTTCATTGCCGCGAATCTTTCCGACGAGGATACGCAGCTCGCGCGTTCAATGCGACAGTCGCATGAGAAGCGTTATACGATACCCGGCGGGGCGATTGGGCTCGGCTGGCACATTTACGCTGACAACATGACGCGCTGGCACAACGGCGGGACCGGCGGTTACTCCTCGTGGGTCTCGGTGGTGCCGGAATTCGACGCGGGCGTGGTGGTGCTTGCCAATACGCACACGGATAAGATCACGGAACTGGGTTTGCAATTGACATCCCTTGTCTGCGGGGTGACGGTCGAACCGCCGGCGGGCCGCAAGGCAGTGGCAGCCGAACCGGGGAAAGGCGATCCAGCGGAGCTCGAGCCGTATGTCGGCGTCTATGAGATCACACCCGATTTCGCAATTGACGTCACGGTGGAAGACGGCAAGGTGATTGCGCAGGCAACCGGCCAAGGAAGGCTTTTTCTGGACGGCGAATCGGCGACGAAATTTTCTGTCCGCGGGGTGGATGCGAAGATCACGTTCGTTCGAGGTGACGACGGCAAGTTCAGTCGATTGATTTTGCACCAGAATGGGGCTAACCGAGTTGCGGTCCGCAAAGTGCCAAAGAAAGACGTTCCGGCGGCGGTGCTCGAGGCGTATGTTGGAGACTACGCGATCACGCCCGAGTTCGTGATGACGGTCACGGTGGAAGACGGACAGCTTATCTTGCAGGCGACAGGGCAAGGGAAGCTTGAATTCTTTCCCGAATCGCCAAGGAAGTTTTTTTGCAAGGTGGTGGACGCGAAGATCACGTTCATGAAGGGTGCCAACGGCAAGGTGAATCGGTTGATTCTGCACCAGAACGGGGCCAACCAAGTGGCGAAGCGCATGTAGAAAGACGACCATTTTGATGGGTGCCGTTTGATTGCCAACGCGATGACGAGAGCGCCGAATAAGGCAAACGTGCTTGGCTCGGGAACGCTGACAACGCTCGCCGGCGCGCCCGCGCCAAAGTGTTGCTGCCAGAAGAGAAAATCGCGGCCATCGACCATGCCATCGCGGTTGCCGTCGGCGTCGAGCGCGTGGCCGGTTTGGCCGTAGAGAGACGACCAGACTTCCAAATCTCCGCCGTCGACTAGGCCGTCAAAGTTGTAGTCGCCGGGGATGTTCACATTCTCAAACACGCTCGCCGCAGGGAGCAAGTTGCCGTTTTGGTCGAATAAACTGTAACGGCCTCCTTCCCAGACGCTCAGCCCGCTTGTGGGTCGGGCTTCGGCGTACCACCAGAAGACGCCCCAACCCAAATCGTTGGGGACATTCTTCACGGCATCGACCAGCGATTGTAGATAAGCTTGTTGTCCTGCGGTGGAGACGTCGAATTCATAATCGGGTTCGAACTGCGCACCGCGCGAGGGAAAGCCCGCTTCAACGATCACCACGGGCTTGTCGTATTTATTGGCCGTGTTGTTGAGATTGGTGGCCACGTCGGCCACGTCTCCGGCGCCGTTGGCGGGGTTGTAATGAAACTTGGGATAGTAGCTGTAACCAATCACATCGAAATCGAGATCGCGAGCCACGAGCTTGTCGAAGTAGAACTGGGTTGCGCCCCAATCGGCTCCCTTGTCGTGGTGAATCATGATGAGCGGTTCTTGCCCGATGCCCGCACCATCTTTGGCCCCGTCGATGCCCGATTGCAGCAGCCCCGCGAGTCGATCAAAGCCGGTGTTGTGGGAACCGCCGGTCCATGGATAACCAGTATTCGAACCGCCGGGGCCGGGGCTGTTCCACAGCATGCCGTTGGAAATCTCGTTGCCAATTTGCACCATCTCAGGCAACACGTCCTCGGCTTTGAAAGCTTCAATCGAAGCCTTCGTATAGTCATAGATTTTCTGTTGAAGCTGCGTGTAGTTCAAACTGGTCCAAGCGGCCGGTTTGAACTGCTTGCCGGGATCGGCCCACGTATCGGAGTAGTGAAAATCGAGGAGCAACTTGGCGCCGGCGGCCTTCGCCCGTTTCGCCAAGTCGATGGTGTAGGCCAAATCGTTCACGACAAAGTCGTCGCCCAAGTTGCTGGGATCGACGAACAATCGCAAGCGAAACCAATTTACGCCGTGGTCGGCGAGGATGTCGACGGGGTCTCCCAATACACCGTTGTCACGATATGTGGCACCGTGATCTTCATGGACAGTCAGCGCGGAGATATCTGCTCCGGCCATAAACTCGGCGGCATGTGCGTGCGAAGTAAGCAGGCACATTGCCGCGAATCCGCAAGCGATGAATTTCACTGCCAGTCCCGTGGGGCGAGCGTGTTTTGATAAGGTCATCAGTGATCGTTCCGGATTAATCGCTCGAGATGGGAATGCCGTACTTCTCGGCAAGATAAGTTGTGGCTTCCCCCAGTTCCGCGGGCGAGAGCGCTTTGTTGTAGATCAAGAGTTCCGCCAAGTCGCCGTGAAAGTACAGATCTTTCCACGCGTGTCGGCCAATGATTTTGCGCGACGTGAGTGCCTGCGGGGCAAAGGCCCGCGATTCCCCCTGTACGCGGCCATTGATGACGAGCTGCGCCTTGCCTTGGCCGTAGTTGTAGTGATAGGCGATGATCACTGGTTGTTGAGCCCCGATGGGAACGGCGTCGATGCGGCCCGACTCGACCACGGCGCTGCCGATGAAGCCGGCGAACACTTGGCCGGTAATCAAGGTGGGTTGAAAATCGGTTTCCAACAGTGGCTCGCCGATTTGCAGAATGCCTGGGGCGAACGTGTTCGACGCCTCGCGGCTGGGAGGGCCGTCGTAATTGAGAATCTGTCCCCCCCATTGGCGATTCTTGGCAAAGGCTCCTTCGGAAAACTGGCAAACCAAGAAGACCGTTTGATCATCGGTGGTTTCCAGCGGCGTGGTCACCATAAAATCGGAATTCCCATCGAAGCGAACCGCCGCGTGGCCGCCAATCGCGTTGGGCACCCACAAAGGCCGGGCATCCGCCTCGGGCTGAATGGCATCCTCGGCTGTTCGGTTATCGTCGCTGACGATGTCTTGCCAGGTCATGACGCGTTGTTTGTCGTCGATGGAGACCCCGGCATCGGCGGTGAGCCAAAGCGCCAAATGCGCGCCGCTCAGCGGGGCGTCGTATTTGGGAGTTGCCTTGCGAAGAGCCAGCAGCGGCGAGAATTGCTGTTCGTTGATCGCGATGTCAGAAGCAGTGATCTTTGAAAGTGGACCGTTGGCTTGAAATCCAACGGCCTGTTGTGCGGTGACGTGGGTTGAGCCGTTGCGCTCGCGCTCGCGGCGGTCGTTGGGGCTATACAGCACTTCGCCCTCGAAGACGTGGAGCTCGCTCTTGCCGTTCTTGTCGACGGAAATGCCGAACGAGGTTCCCAAGTCGACGAAATCGACGCCAGGGGAAAGAATCGCGAAGGCAAACGCCCGTCGTGGCACATTGGCGGCGATCTTTCCCTCGCGGAGGATGCCGACCATTTCGTCGCGGACGACGAAATCGCAGGGGCCTTCAAGCATGACTTCCGCCCCGCACTCGAAGGTGAGCTTAATCATGCCGCCCGTGAGTTGAATGCGGCTTCCGTTGGGAAGCTGGGAACCCGATTGATGTTGTTTCGCACCCTTTCGCCAAACCGCACCGGAAAGCTGGGTGACCGTCGCCGCCATGTGATCGTCGGCGGTGACCACGGGGCGCTCCGCCATCTGAGGGGAATTATTTTGCGGCGGCTCTTGCCAAAAAATTACGGCCAAGATCGAGGCCGCCAATAATGCGGCCACGCCGATAATCCGCCAGGTGGTATGGGAACCGCGCGACGGCGGGTGAGTTTCCGGCGTCGGCTCTTGGGCCATGCTGATGATACTTCG
>JBGTEU010000268.1:0-4504 GCA_041747595.1 Bythopirellula sp. | reverse complement strand
AACGAACGCGGTCTCCATCCGAAACGATGCGATACTGCGTGTGTCCTTGGCTGCCTGGAATCGCATCCTCGTAAGAGATTGCATAACGGTTCGGACGATCGAAGAGCAGCGATAGCCGCGTGAACGGGATTTCGATGACCTTCCCTTGGGACCGGCTCACACCCCGCTCGAGAAGCAGCGCATTGTCGGAGTAGGCGTGGGCTTGGGCGTAAGTGGTGCGCAACTTATTCAGCAATTCTTCCGCGGAGATCGCGTTCTGGGGCGTCTGCTGGGAACCGGGCGGCGTGTTGGGCCCGCTGCAACCGAAAAGCCAAAATATCGCTAGCGAAAGCGTTTGAATGCGGAGCAATTTTGACGAGTGCAACACGGTGGGATGAGCCCTCGAAAATCCATCTCTCGGGGAGAATACCTGCGTTTTCCAATCGAGATGAACTTTAATAGTAACTTGAATAGCCCAAAGACGCTTGCGCCCCTTGACCAATCGTTCCGCCGCTGCCCCAATGACGTAAGCCCATCAACATAGCACAGGCCCACGAGACGGCATAGACAGCCCCCCGCTCTCCCCTCATTAATTTATCCAACCATGAAAATTTCTTACGGCAACGGCAACATCTGTGAACTCCCTCTCGCGGACGCGGTCACGGTGCGTGCTCACGCGGCGAGGACGCTTGCTGGGGAAAGAGTAGCCATCGCGGTGCAGCAGGCGTTTGCACAGCCCCTTGATTATCCCGACTTGCCCAGTGCGACCGTCCCCGGCGATACCGTGGCGATTGCCCTCGAACATGGCACACCGCAGATGCTACAAGTTGTCGCGGGAACGCTCTCCGCCTTACAACATGCCGGTGTCGAGAGCGCGTCCATTACCATTTTGCTTGCGGCCGAATTCGCCGGCGACGACGCAAGCCAGCATGCTTTGCGCGAACTCGCGGGTGATGAAGTCACCGTCGTCGTACACGGGGCCGAAGGGGAATACAAATCGTCGCTCCTCGGTGTTACCAAAGCAGGACTGCCGTTGCGGCTCAATCGCATTTTGTGCGACGCCGATTTGGTTATTCCCATTGGTCCGTCACGCGGCAACGAAGACGAACTCCTCCCAGACGGCATGCTGTACCCCCGTTTTGCCGATCAAGAAACCCTCAGTCGATTCCGAGCCACCGATTCCCACGACACGTCCCATGCTCGCCAGAAACTTTTAAGTGAAATCGAGGAATGTGAATGGCTGCTGGGGATAGGTTTGGCACTGCAAGTGGTGCCCGCACCGAACGATGGGATTGTGGGGCTCTACTGTGGAACTCCGAAAAGCAGCACCACAGCCGCGCGTGAGCAATACCACGAAGTCTGGTCGGCGGACGTGTCTGGTCGCGCGGATTTAGTTGTGGCCACCATCGTGGGGAACGATTCACAACAGACTTGGCAAAACTTGAGCCGCGTGTTGGCAATTGCCGAGGAGCTCGTGGAACCCGGCGGGGCGATTGCGATTTGCTCGGAAATCGCCGTGCGCCCTGGTCCTTCGGGCAAGAGATTGCGGAATGCCCAAGATCTCGCCGCCGTGGAACGCAAAATCCTCACCGACAATTTTGCCGACAGCGCGGCCGCCTTGGTGCTCTGCCGCATGCTGCAACGGGGCACCATTTATCTCAAGAGCCAGTTGGACGGGGCTTATGTGGAAAGCTTGGGACTCGCGCCCATTCGTTCCGATCAAGAACTCGAGCGGCTCACCAACGCCTATCCCAGGTGCCTAGTTCTTGAAGAGGCCCAACGTCTCGAGCCAAAACTTGTGAATGCCTAGTGCCATGATGGACCCCACCGATTGGCAAGCCGACTACGAAACGCTCATCAGCGATTGCGGCGTCATCTCGCTTAACAATTGGTCGCAAGTGCAGCTTACCGGGAAAGATCGCACGTCGTTTCTGCACAACATGTGTACTAACGATATTCGCCGTTTGGAGCCGGGACAATCTTGCGAGGCCTTTTGCACTGACGTGAAAGGGAAAATTCTTGCCCACGTGCTGGTTGTTGCCGAGGCGGATCGCCTGCAACTGGTGACCGTTCCCGGCCAAGCCGAACGAATTCTCACACATTTGAACCGCTACATCATCCGCGAAGACGTGCAACTGGCCGATGTCACGGCGGATTTTGCATGGAGTTATTTGATCGGCCCCCGAGCTTCGGAGGGTGCCACGAAAAGCGAGGCCCTCCGCATAGAAAGCAAACAGTTGTGGCCCGGCGGATCTTTGGTGCGTAACTCAAGCAAAGAAACGACTTCTTTGGGTTCGCTTCGCAATGTGGATACGAATTCGCCTGCCTGGACGGCTCTGCGGGTGGAATCGTGCTGGCCATTGTTCGGCACGGACTTCGATGAATCTTATTTGCCACAGGAAATCAACCGCGATCGACAGGCGATCAGCTTTACGAAGGGCTGCTACTTGGGACAGGAAACGATCGCCCGGATTGATGCCCTTGGGCATGTGAACAAGAAGCTTGCGCTGGTGAGATTTTCAGGCTCGGAAGTTCCAACCGTGGGATCAAAGCTTTTTCAGGGTGACAGTGAAGTCGGTACAATCACAACGAGCACTTGGTCGCCGCAACTGGCCGCCCCCGCGGCGCTGGCCGTCGTGCGTCGTGGCGCGAATGAACCCGGCACGATATTGCAAAGCGAAAAGGGGGAGGCTGTCGTGGTAAATGCTTTGACGGCCCAAGCTTAACGCTATTTCACTCCCGCCGTGTCAGCCACCGTAAATTCCGTCACTTGGTCAAGCCAACTCTGCAATCGGCTCACCGCATCACAATCGGCGGGAACTTGGCCCATAAGGTCGAAGTTTTTCTGCTCAAGGACAACCCGCAGTTCAGCAAGATGCTCGAGCAAATTCGCACCGAATTCTTGCCGTTCGGGGGGCGACAACACCCGGCTTTGCATCGTGACGGCGTCGGCACTGCGTTGGGGTTCCCACGCAACAAGCAGTCCGCGTTCGGCCTTGATAATCCGGTCGTCGACGAAGGCCCGCCGCAACTCACTGCGACTGTTGAAGTGGTAAACCGGATTGACAGAGAAATAAACGCTTACAGCATCGGCACGGAAACCGGCAAACACCTCGCAAGACTTGCCCAGAATAGGCACGCGTAGCATCACGCGAGGCACAAAGGCCGTGGCATCGCGGAGTAAATCCTCGCGATCTTGAGAGTGGCGAGCCATGCGGCGGTTACCGCTCGTTGTTAGCGGTGCCGCGGCGCTGTTGATAGCGGCGGCTCGCCCGCTTGAGAAATGCCCGATCCTCTTCCGACAAATTCTCGAAGCTCGTTTCGTGCAGCCGAGCGAGAATAGCGTCGACCCGAGCGTCTTCGTTCGCCTCTTGTTCGCGCTTTTTGCGATCGAGGGCTTCCTGCTGTTTATCTTGCAAGTGTTCTACTAAGACCGCCTCGCGGTCCTCGGCCAGCCATTCCGTGGCGAGCCATGCTTCGACGTCGGAATCGAATTCGTCGATGGCGAGCCCCACGTCGTAATTCTTAGCCGGCGGACTAGCCCGACCGCCAAACAACAACAGCACCGAGATCACGGAGAGCGGAAACCAACCGGGCATCACGGCGGCCAGGGCTTCGGTATTGGCCACGAGTACGGCCGACACGGCAAAGAACACCGCAAGTCCCAAGGCAACGTGCGAGGTTGCTGCAATCGCGGAAGTGCGTCCGACCACCGGCCACAACACGCCGCGCAATATCTCGGCCCCCGCGCAGGGGTCTATTGGCAACAAGTCGATGAGTAGCAGGCAGCCATTAATACAGACGATCAACTGGGCGAGCAGCTCGAGCGAAATGAACTGGGCACCCAAATGAGGAAAGGCAAGCTCCAAGTCGCTGGGGCTCATAAAGAGTCGCAACACGTCTTGGTTGCCGCTCAGCGCCAAGCCGCACGCAGCAGCCACCATAAGTACGAAGGAAGTAATCGGTCCTGCTAAGGCGGTAAGAAGGTGGGCAGGAGGATCGGCCGGCAAATGGACTCTGGACAATCCTCCGACGGGGCCCAACACGATTGAGCAAGCTTGACCGCCCACTCGTAGAGCCGTCACCACGCGAGCAAGTTCATGCAGGGCAACGCTGACGAGCAAAACCAACAGCGACCAGACCACGACTCGCGGATCGAGCCGTTCAACATCGCGGGTGATGAGCAGGGCACCGAGCGTCACCAAGGGAAACAACACATGAAAGCGCACTTCGGCTTCCCGCCAGCGTCCGATGCACACACTCCAATTCCTAGTCACTGAATTCATCTTGAAAGCCGCTCGCCGGCCGTTCCAAATCAACCAACTGGATTAGAAAACTTCCCACAGCAGCTTCACAGGCGCGAGTGCTGCCGACAATAGACTATGGAATACACTTATAGGTATCCTAGCAACGGTTAAGAAAAACGGCAAACTGGTATTGGCTTTCTCCGGAAATCAGCCTGAAAACCCATGTGATACCGATATTGAGATCTCTCCATGAACGATGAACCAAAACTGTTGCTCGA
>JBGTEU010000267.1:0-6247 GCA_041747595.1 Bythopirellula sp. | reverse complement strand
GCGGCCGACGACGATCCCGAACAGGTTGAGTGCCCAATCGGGGAGATGGCCATGATTGTGTTCCCCCGACTGCCGCTTGAGGAGCTTGTCGCTCAACGGAAAGCGGTGCAAAAAGGCCGGGAGAATTAAGAACAGGATCGCCACGGTAATAATCACCGCGATGCCCGTGAACAGGCCAAATTTCTTGATCGGCAGAATATCGCTCGTGGCGAGCGACCCCAGGCCCACGGCAGTGGTAATCGCCGCCAAGGTGCAGGGCCACCAACCCTGGCGCACGGCGGCTTCGGCGGCCCCCACGATCCCTTTTTCTCGGCGTGCATCGCGGTAGTAGTTGACGATGTGAATCGCCCCCGACAACCCCAGCACGTACACCACGGCCGGCATCGACATGAGTATGGCATCGACCGTGCCAAGCCTTGGCCGCTCGGCTCCGAAGAGCAAAACTTCGGCGATGCCGAAGTAAAATACGATGGCGAGGCTCATCCCGGCGCTCAGTACGCCGATGGCGAACACGATGGCCGTGATTTTCACACTACGGAAACACCAATACGAGAGGGCAAACCCCATCAGGCCGGCAAGCGATGCGAGCCGCACGAGCGTGCGTTCCCCTTCGATGTCGATGGTGATATTGTCGACCGGTGGGCCACCCATATGGATCGTGTTGGGGTCGATGGCGCATTCGTTGGCGGCGATGTCACTGATGTTTTCAATCGCGCGCCGCATCGTGCGATTGTCATTGGTCGCCTCGGGACTGAGATAGACAACTAAGCACGTCGTGCGGGTCTCATTCCCCAGGGAATTCCCCCGCGCATCGCGCTGGACCGGCCCCACCAGGGCCCCTTCAATCCGTTTGACGGCTTCGCCATAGTCCAAACTCAATGGCGGGGCGACCAACTGGGTAAGTACGCCGGGGCCGGAAATTACGCGTTTGTACCAGCGGGCGCGCTTGCGCAAATCTGAGTCCTGGGAGGCATTCGATATGGCATCCTGGCTGGGAACCAATTTGCGGGAGAGTTGCTCGAGCTTTTCGGTGTCGCCCAGCGTGCAACCGTCCCAACTCACCAGCGCGAATTGTTCGCCGATAAAGTGGTCGCGAAACCACATCAAATCGGTTGATTCGGCATAGCTCTTGGGGAGCCAATCCTCGGCCTTGTTGGAGTTCGACTCGACCGCTCTCCGCGCACCGCGAGGAATGAGTGCAATCATGAACGCCGCCGCCAATGCCAACAAGAAATAGTTGGGCTGGCCAAAGGTTTTCCGCGCCAAAAAAGAAGGCCGTTCAATCTGTGGAGAAGCAGAAGTCACTGCACCAAGTTCTCGTTTCCCGCTATCAAAACAAAAAAGTCGTTGCTTGATAGCAACGCTTGCCAAAGTGCTGTTTGGCGAATGCTGCCGCGAGATTTGCGCCGCTCTGCATTCACTCGTGATAAACTACCGAGAAATCCCGGGTAAGTCTATGTTGAATTGGAGGATGCGACGATTCTTGGGCCATTTAAGAAGCAGACATTGCGGATAATTCGTATGACCGGTCGCTTAGCTGACGGGGCTCTCAACTCGATTGGATGCTAGCGGGTCACCCCGAGCACTTTGCAATCCTTGGCACTCCGTGCTTACCAGTAGCTCTCGAGGCCCAGGCTGCCACCCAAGAAATAGATGTCATTGCCGTTAGTAATCGATTCGCTGCCGCTGGGCCGAAAGTCGATTTGAGACGGTGCCACCGCCATGTGAGAAAGGTGCATCACTTCCAAGCCGGCTCGGATCGAGAAATTGGGCCGCAAGTGATATTTGCCAATTAGGGCAGCTTCTCCGATCCAGGAGATGTAGTCCTCTTGCAGGTCGGTTTGGCCGGAAGTAATGCCTCCCGACACGTCGAACTGTGATTCCAATTCACTCATATTCAGGTACATGCCTCCCTTGATATATGCGCCCACGCTCCAGCGGGCCGTTTCGTAAACGTAGGAGCCTCCCAACTGCGTTCCTATCAGTTGGTTTTGGACCCGAATGTCATAGAGTCCCGTTTCCCGCACGCCGTCGTTGTCTGCATCGGGGATTCCGAAGGCGGTCCAAATGAACTTTTCACCCATGTCGAAAAAACGCAGGCCCGCAAGCATGGAAAGTGAGTTTGAGGGTTGGGCACGGCGCACCCAGTGCCCACTGGGCTCGAGTTCCATACGGTCTCTCAGCATGCGTTGCTTCACGTGATAGTTCAGTTCGAAATTGTTGAACCAAGCGTCGTATTCGAATTGCGTGGACTGAGCACCATCGAAAGCAGGATTGTTCCTGCCCAAGATAAAAGGAACTTGTAGATTGCCGCCGTCAAATCGGCCAGATTGGCTCCAATTTCCGCCGCCGGAGATCACGAATTCCGCGGTATGATCTCGGTTTTCTTCGTCCCGGAAGAGAAATCGTCCCACCTTCAAGCGGGGAAAGCCTTCGGCACCCGGTTTATTTCCTTCAATCTGTAGCGAGTCTAGAGTCACCGCCGACTGGACGAGGGGCACAGAATTGCGATCAAACATCCGATTCATGATCATGCCATCAATTTCGGCTGACCAAAACCCACGGCGCAACCAAGTGCCGCTACTTTCCAACATTGCCGGCTGGCAATCGAAGAACTGCAGTTCGCGACCCATCGACGGTTCCAGCGCCTGGGAAGTAAGGTCTCCCGACGAAGTAGGCAACGAGAGAGATTCTCGAACGACGGGCTTGGATTGAACCTGTTCCGAGGGGAGCATCAGCGGATCACTGGAACTCCCAAACATGTCGGTCGGTTCGGGAAGCATCATTTGCGGCGGGAGTTCGCCCAAGGTTTGTGACTCGAACAAATCCTGCGCGGCCACCCCTCGACTGGAGAGTCCCAGCGCTACCATCATCAGGAACACGACGATCTTTTTCACTGCAAAGACCTCCCACTCAAACAAAAATGCAGATCAAGCGCACGAGGCGCGTGTGTGTTTTCGCACAAGCAATTCATCGACTTCCCATGCGCGCCGATGCAGAAATAACCGTCAGAATCGGAAAAATCGTTAGAATCCTGCTATTCGGAAAACCTGTCGTTAGGTCCCGCAGTTTTGCTAAACTAGCTGTCTGCTCAGGGCCGCGGGCGCCACGTGGTCGTCATTTCCGATGGCACTTGCCGCTTTCCAGCTAGCGGCGGAGAATCGCTAGCAGATGTCCACTCACCGACGGAGATCTCGATTCATGACTCACTCCCCTTTAGCTTCCTTGGTCAACTGCGGCACCAAACTCTGGCTCGATTCGGTGGATCCCGACTTGGTTGATGAGAATTTGAAATTCGGCGCGACCGGGGCCACATCCAACCCGATTATCATCAGCGATCTTGTGAAGTCGGGCCGCTACGACGCCGAACTTAGTGAGTTGATGGAAAAGGCGAACGGCTCATCGCAAGCGGCGGCTTGGGCCTTGACCGATCGCGTCGTGGCGGCGGCCCAAGAAAAGTTCTTGCCCGCTTGGGAAGCCACCGGTGGCGACGACGGCTACGTGAGTTTCGAGGTCGATCCGCTCTTGGAAGATCCCACCGCGGATATGCCGCACGTCGAGCGCGTTGCTCGCTATGTTGCTGAGGGTACCAAGTGGGCGCGAGGCCATAAGAACCGCATGATCAAGGTGCCCGCCACTCCCGCGGGATTGGCCGCCCTCCCCGAACTGGCCGCCCGCGGAATTCCGCTCAATGTCACGCTGATTTTCACGATGCGCCAATACGAAGCTGCCCGAGACGCCATCTGGCAAGGCGCGCAAAAGCTCGATTCCTTGGATCGCTTCAAAAGCGTGTACAGCATTTTCATTTCGCGGGTCGATGTGTACACCCAGAAACACGTGCCGAGTTTATCCACCGCCGCGCAGGGCCAAGTCGGCATTTTCAATGCGAAGCAGTTGTGGAAAGCCAATCAGCAGTTCTGGGCTGAACATTCCACACGGCTCAAACAAGAGATCGTCTTTGCAAGCACCGGTACCAAGAGTGCCAACGACCCGCCGTGGAAATATGTCATCGCGCTCGCCGGCAGCGACATCCAAACCAATCCTCCCGCCACGAACGAGGCGGTTGCCAAGAGTGATCTCGAGTTTGTCCGCACGGTCGATTTGATGCCACCCGACGAAGTGATCAAAGAAATCACGGCCCGCGTCGACATGAAACAACTGGAAGACACGCTGATGGCCGAGGGGATTCAGAAATTTGCCGATCCGCAAAAAGCCTTGCTGGCAACAATCGCCGAAAAGTCCGACCGGCTGGCAGGTTGAGCGCCGGGTCCCCCTAGTGCCACGATTGTGTTACGATTCAGGCAACTCATTTTGCCCTCTTTGCTCTCACTCGATAGGCGCATCCCATGGCCCTCGATCCTTATTCCCCATGTCCCTGCGGCAGCGGTAAGAAACTCAAGTTTTGTTGCAGCGATCTCGCCCCCGACATCGAGAAAATCCAGAAGATGATCGCCGGCGAACAGCCCCACGCTGGCCTCAAGCACGTCGAGAAATTGCTGGAGAAACAGCCCGATCGCGCGTCGCTGTTGGACCTCCGTGCAAGTTTGGAATTGTCGCTGCACGAGTTCGACGCGGCCCGCAAAACCATCGACCACTTTCTCGCCAAGCATCCCAAGAACCCCGCGGCCCATGCCCATCGCGCCGTGTTGATTGCGGCATCGGAAGCTGGCACGGCGGCCATAGGTCCGCTGCAAGACGCGCTCGAGATGTTGGAAGACGACATGCCGCTTCGCGTATTCGAGGCGATCGGTGCCGTGGGGCATTCGCTGCTCTTGGAAGGGGAGTTAATCGCCGCCCGCGGGCATCTGCTGCTCTACGCGGGGATCGCGCCCGAGGGGGATAACCTTGCGCTCGAGCTCTTGCTGCGGATGAATTTGCAGGCGGGTTTGCCGCTGTTGATGCGAGAATACCTGTTGATGCACGACGCGCCGGCCGACGCCCCTTGGAAAATCGAGTTCGACCCGGCGCTCAAAGCCTCCGGTCGTGGTCAATGGCGTGCCGCGGAGGGAATCTTTTCCTCGCTTCGCGACAAAGTGGGACCCGAGCCGGCGATCGTGTACAACCTCGCCCTGATGCGGGGTTGGCTTGGCGACGTGCAAAAATTCGCCGCGGGTCTGCATGAATTCGCCCAGCTCGACGTGCCGGAGTCGCAAGCGGTCGAGGCCGAGGCGCTCGCGCAACTTGTCGATCCGCAGCTTGTCGATCCGCTGTTGGAAACCGTGCGGATTGCTTTTGAAGTTACCGAGGAGGATCCGCTCGCCGAACGGTTCGCCTCCGACAAACGGATCGAAGATTACCCGCTCGATCCCACCAAGCTCGAAGAAGACGCGGTCCGCCCCCGCAGTACGCACATCCTGCTCGACAAAGTGACTCCGACCGCGAGCCCCGAATTAAAGCGCGAAGAAATTCCCCGCGTGTTGGGTTTCTTGAGCTTCTACGGCAAACGAACCGACCGCGTCGCGCAACTGGAACTCACCACCGATCGCACCGAGAGTTTTGACAAAGTCAAAGCACTGATCGCGGAAATTGCCGGCGACGCGATCGGCGGGATTCTCGAAGAGGAAGTCGTGGCCGAAAAATCTTTGAGCGAGGATTCCCTCAGTTGGCGGTGGCGATTGCCTCCCGGCACGCCCGTCGAACAGCGCCGCCGCTTGGTGGCCGACGAACGCCGCGATGCGATTCTCGAGCGCTGGACGACTTCGCCCCGCGCCGCGCTGGGTGGCAAGAGCCCCCAAGACGCCACCGCGGATCCGGCATTACGGATAGCACTCTTGGCGAGTGCGCTGATTATCGAACAAGCCGCGGTGGAACCTACCGAACTGGAATTGTTCGACAAGCTCCGCGAGCAACTCGGTTTGCCCCCTGCGGAAACCATCGACCCCGAGAGTGTCGACGTGGCTCAAGTTTCAATTGTCCGCGTGCCCCATCTCGATCTGGCGAAACTCACCGACTCGCAGCTTGTGAAGCTGTTGGAACGTGCCACGATGACCGGCGGTAATTTGGCGACGCTCGCCGTCGCGGGTGAATTGGTTTCGCGGCCCACCCATTCCGAGGACGTTGATCTCTCGGCGGCGTTTCGGCAACTTGTTCGGGTCGAACCCGATTTGGCGCGAGCGCAAGATTGGATTGCCAAGGCGCGCGCATGGTCCAAGAGTAAGAACCGTTCGGTCGCGGAGTGGGCCCTCATGGATTTGGAAATCTCCATCCAACGCGGCGATTCCCCCTCCGCTCAGCGGGTGCTCGACGA
>JBGTEU010000266.1:0-1925 GCA_041747595.1 Bythopirellula sp. | reverse complement strand
GAGAGATTGCTCGGCCATATCAGTTCCATTTGGAGTTCTTGCCATTTGAAGGTCTTGCGCTGGACTTCATATTCGCTAATTTACAGATTATAGGGCATTTCCGTGCTTCTTCGAAGGCACGGGTCTCACGTCGTTCTTGGTCCAGAATTTGCGTTATCAATATTCGACTTTTTCACAAGGAGATTAGCGATGTTACCTACGACAGCCGAACGTGTTCAGGCCAATACGGCTGATGAATTTAATGCACAGATTCGTGAGCAAACCGCGGCCAATGTGGCTCGGTACAAGTCATCTTCGCGTTCTGAGATACAACTACGCTTGCAGGAACTCGACGAGGAATGGGACGTCGAGCGGACGATTGAAGCGAACGCGTCGTCGATCATTCTCGCTGGGTTGGGGTTAGGAGCGTTTGTCGATCGCCGTTTCTTCCTGCTCCCCGCGGCGGTAGCAGGCTTTCTACTCCAGCATGCCTTGCAGGGTTGGTGTCCGCCGGTTCCGATTCTGCGGCGACTCGGCTTTCGCACGCAAACCGAGATCGACGAAGAGCGCTACGCCCTGAAGGCCCTGCGTGGGGATTTCGAGCAGGAGGGGGCCAAATCCGTCAGCCAAGTGCTGCAAGCGGTGCGTGAGTAAACGCGGGTGGCCTCAGACGGTCGAGCGCCTATAATTGGCATTCCACTTCTCTGGGAGTTCGCCATGCTGTCTCGTGCCATTTGTTGTTTATTTTTCGTTTCGGGAGCACCGCTCGCGGTAGCTTTGGACTTCACCGACGATTCGCTCGCGGTCGTTAAGGAAAACGTTACCGAAAAGAAAGCCATCTTGGTCGACGTCCGCTCCAAGTTCGAATGGGACAAGGGACGCGTCGCGGGGGCCATCTTCTTGCCGATCACGGCGCTCGAAGAGATGGAACCCGTCAAGCTAGCCACGATCCTGCCGAAGAAAAAAATTCTTTATACGTACTGCGCCGTGGGGATGCGGGCTCAAGCCGCCGGCGAAATTCTCGAGGAGCACGGCTACGAAGTCCGCGTCCTGCAGCCCGGTTACGACAAGCTCATCAAGGCCGGCTTTAAAAAAGCAGATAAAAAGTCTGCCAAAAAATCTGATAAAAACGCTGAAGAGAAATCAGCCAATGAAAATCCGCGATAGCGGGATGCCGGAAGAGGCTTACTGGGAATCGTTGTTCGACGTGCCGTTGATTCTCGCGCGACTTGGTATCGACGATTCCCTGGGCGACGGTTCCTTCTGCGACGTCGCCGAGCTCGGTTGCGGCTACGGCACGTTTAGCATCCCCATCGCCCGGGCCATTCAGGGGACGCTCTACACGTTTGACGTCGATCCGGTCATGATCGCCCGCACCATCGAACGCGCTCATGGACTTCGCGTTGTCTGCCAATACCGCGACGTAATGGAATCCGGTTTCGGCGTCCAGGTCGATGTCGCGCTTCTCTTCAACATTTTGCACTGCGAGCGGCCCGTCGAACTTCTGCGACACGCTGCCGCAGCCGCGGAGACGGTTCTCGTGATCCATTGGCGATACGGCGAAACACCCCGCGGGCCCGATTTCGACATTCGCCCCCGCCCCGAACAGATCGTCGCATGGGCCGCCGAAGCCGGTTTGCAAGCCGGCCCCGTGATCGACCTGCCGCCATGGCATTACGGCCTGCGGCTGAAACGCAAAAAGAAAAAGTAGTCCGGGAGGGACTTGAACCCCCGACCAAGGGATTATGAGTCCCCTGCTCTAACCAACTGAGCTACCGGACCAAGGACTTGGTGAGCTGACCAGAATTTCTCAGTATTGCGGACTAGAACTTGTTTGGCAACCACGAGAGTTGGCCATCCTGAGTGCCGTCCGAAACCTTCCGGAGGGCGTGGCCCACCGGCTAAGACTAGGATTCACCAATCGCTATGGCTGGTCGGAGCAGTAC
>JBGTEU010000265.1:0-2006 GCA_041747595.1 Bythopirellula sp. | reverse complement strand
GGGCTCATCTTTCCCCTAGTCATGAATCTAGGAGGAAAAATCGAGGGAGTTGTTAGTTTTTATTCCCACTTTTTCATGTCACTCGCGCTGTGCGGGATCGCGGCGGCCGTGTTTCCTTATTTTCTACTGACCGCGCTCGCGGTGCGTATTTACTTTCCGGCCATTGTGCGTAACGGCGTAGTGCCGGGTCCGCGTTGGCACGATTTGGCGAAGCTGCGCACGCTCAACCGTATCCATCTGGCGCTGTCGGCGATTGTGCCAATGCTGGGAGTTTTACTCGTGTCGATGAGTTCCGCGATCGAGCAACGCTGGGCCTTGGTGGTAGTAAGTCTCGTTGGCATCGTGGGGTTAGGGCCAATGTTTGCACTGGAGCGGTACATCGAGAGGAATCTCGACGCGCTTGAGAAAATCGCCGTTGATACGCCCCGGGGAATGTAGGTTAAGTCGCAAGTTGGGGGTTTTTGATCCCGCGAAGGAAAGCGACTTCAAAGACCTCGTTGCCGCCGGACGTGAATTCCAACAAGCCTTCTCGCTTACCCGTTGCGAGATTCACAAGCGCGACGCCGGCGATGAGGTTTTCGTGCCGGGCGCGGACCGGCGGGGCGTCGAGAATGTGCTCGGGACGAATTTTGGAGAGTCCCACCAAGGCGTATTTGCCAACGAAGTGCAATCCGCGGGTAAAGCCAGGGAGCGCACAAAATTCGCGGCATTCGCCGGTCGTCGGATCGAACCGCGAGAGCGAACCGTATCCTGAATTGCAAAGCCACCAATTGCCGCGATATCGGCGGGGAGAATGGGGCATGCACAATCCCCGGGCAACGATTTCGCGGTGGGGGATATCAACGAGCACGCCTGACGTGAAGCGGTCTTCTTTACGCCAGTCGTTGTGTTCGTCGGTCTCGCAAAAAGCCGTGGCCAGTGTGGGTTGGCCGGCGGACATTCCCAGGCCGTTGAGATGGCAACGATCCTGGCGAACCATCGTTGAGATAAACGGTGGCAACCAGCAATGGATAAAGCGTTTGGTCTCCGACACCCGCGCGAGGCCGTTAAAGCGCGTGTTGATGAAATACAGGCCGCGGCGACCGAAGGCCATATCGTGGGCGTTGACCTTGCCGGTGTGATACACGCGATCCGGGGCGAATATTTCGGTGCCGTCGCCAGTTTCCGACAAATGGTAAGTTAAGATTTGTTCGCGGACGGCGACGGCCAACCTGCGACCGTTGACGGCCATTCCCATGGGACGGGCGAATTTGTACGCGTGGAACTTGATTTGCCGTTCTTCGCAACCCACGAACACCAATTTGCCCGAGGTGTAGGTCGTGATGGCCAAGCTCCCGCCCGAGTTGCGGAGCCACTCGGCCATCTTGCCATGAAACCGACAGCGGAGCGGCGCTTTGCGGGTTTTGTCGGGGGCGGTGTCGTCGACCTGTTCATTCATGGCGTTGTTATACTTCTTTCGCAGCCTAGGCCGGTAGGCCAGGGGCAGGTTGCGATTTCGCCTCGCGGGGCTTAATCTGGGATTTCACTCATATTATGCGGAGCTGCGAGTCACAATGAAAGTTTTGCTAACCGGCGGGGCGGGGTATGTCGGGTCTCACGCGACGCGGCTGTTGCGGCAGCGCGGCCACGACATTTGGGTGTACGACAACCTGTCGGAGGGCCATCGCGCGGCGGTCCCCGCTGAGCGGTTGATCGAAGGGGATTTGCATGATCGCGACAAGCTGACGGCCACTTTGCGAGAAAAGCAAATCGAAGCGGTGATGCATTTTGCCGCCTCATGTTATGTCGGGGTCTCGGTCACCAACCCGGCGGAGTATTACCACAACAATGTGGTGGGAACCTTGTCGCTGTTGGAAGCGATGCGTGCCGCCGATGTGAAACGGATTGTTTTTTCCAGCACGTGTGCCACCTACGGGGAACCGGACATCGTGCCGATCACGGAAGCCGAGAAGCAAGAACCGATCAATCCGTATGGATTTACCAAGTTGGTGATTGAGCATGCCCTA
>JBGTEU010000264.1:0-3885 GCA_041747595.1 Bythopirellula sp. | reverse complement strand
TCGCCACGCATTTCTCTACCCAACCCAACGACGGTGGTTCGCAAATTCTTCGTTGGGAAATCACCGAGCCACTCGGCGCGGGTGAAGGCTGCATTTTGCAATTCAAGTGCAAGGTGCGGTAAAGACTTTGGGCGAAGGGCTTCTTCACCGAAGCCCTATGGCGACGCTATGGGTAAAATTCTGAACGGTGGAAACCAGACGCATCGTCAGATAAGGCGATCATTTCTTTCATTTCCCAGCCTTCATGGGTTAACTAGACACTGATTTTTTGCAATACTGCATGGCCCATGCCAAGGGAAATGAAACCCGCGTAAATCAAGTAGACGAGTGAAGTTTTGCATATCGATTGCCTACTACGGTCCCCGATCCGTACTGTGGGCATCATGTCGTCTCTGAAGTTTTCGAGACTCGCGACTCTATAGGACACGCAACCACGTCAGATTATGGACATTGGGGTCGCCCTACTTTCTGGATTTCTCGCGACGGCCTTGGCCCCGTTTGTGTTCTCCGTGATGCGCGGTGCGGCTGGGTGGGGACTCGCCGTGGTGCCCGCGGCAATCTTCGCCTATTTCTGCACCTACTTGGGATCTCTGCCCGCCGAAGGTGTTTCGGTCGCTTTTCCTTGGGCTGCCGATTTTGGGTTGCGGTTATCTTTCCGGCTTGACGGATTGAGCCTGCTCTTCACGCTGTTGATCAGCGGAATGGGCGCCATCGTGATTGTCTATGCGGGCGGGTATCTCGCCGGTGATGAACGACTAGGGCGGCTCTATGCGCTGCTGCTGGCGTTCATGGCTTCAATGCTGGGCGTCGTGTTGTCAGATAATCTGATCGCCATCTTTGTGTTTTGGGAACTCACGAGCATTACTTCCTACCTATTGATTGGCTTCGATCATGAACGACCGGCGGCACGGGCGGCCGCGCTGCAGGCGCTGATCATCACGGGTGGCGGTGGGTTGGCGCTGCTGGCGGGCTTCGTGTTACTTGCGCAAGTCGGCATCGCCGCGGGATTGTCACTAACAGAAGCTCAGGAAGTCTCCGCATGGGTGTCTGCGGGGGTCTCCGCTGGAGAGAGTCCTCTGTATGGAGCCATCCTGGTGTTGGTCCTCTTAGGCGCTTTCACCAAGTCGGCGCAATTCCCCTTTCACTTTTGGTTGCCTGGCGCTATGGAAGCCCCCACGCCCGTGAGCGCATACCTGCACTCCGCGACCATGGTGAAGGCGGGGGTGTACTTACTGGCCCGACTTACTCCCTTGCTGGGTGACACGCCTGCATGGCAATGGAGCTTGATGGGAGCCGGAACGACCACGATGCTCGTTGGCGCGATGCTTGCCATTCAAGCCCGCGATTTGAAGATCATTCTCGCCCATTCAACCGTCAGTGCTTTAGGGTTGTTGGTCTTGCTGTTGGGGTTGGGAAGCGAAATCGCCGCGGCGGCAGCGATGGCGTTTATCCTGGCGCATGCGCTTTACAAAGGCGCGCTCTTTCTTATCGCCGGAGCGGTGGATCACGGGGCCGGCACTCGCGATGTCGACAAGCTTTCCGGCCTGTGGAGGGCGATGCCGATTACGGCAATTGCCGCTGCCGCGGCCGCACTTGCCATGGCGGCGGTGCCCCCCTTCTTCGGTTTTATTGCCAAAGAGATTTTTTATGGGGTCGCGCTCGAGGGGCCCGCGGCGACCTTCATCATCTCCTCGGCCGTGGCCGCGAGCGCGATCTTTGTGGTGGTCGCCCTGATGGTGGGTCTGGGGCCTTTTTGGGGCAAGTATTCACAGGCGGCGTCCCATGCACATGAAGTCTCTTGGAACGTTTGGGTGGGACCCGTGGCGCTGGCGAGCGTCGGGCTTATGCTCGGGCTCGTGCCCTGGTTTGTTGATGAACCTTTACTTTCCCCGGCCACTCAAGCTGTTCTAGGCCGACCCGAACCGACAGCGCTGCATCTCGCTTTGTGGCACGGGTGGAATCTGCCGTTGGCGTTAAGCCTAGCCACGCTGGCAGGCGGCATCGCGCTTTACTGTCTGCGACGTCCGTTTGCCGCAGCCCTGGCGCCGCTGTCAGCCAAAGGCCCCGCGAATATCTACGACTACTCGCTCGCCGGCTTCCTCAAGTTTGCCGATTTGTTGACGCATACCGTACAGAGCGGCTACTTGCGGTATTACCTGATGACCGTTTTCGCCGCGTTCATCGGGTTGATCGGCTTCACGGCGTTTATTCGAGAACAAACCTTCCCCTCGTTGTCCGACATCGATATCCAGGTCCACGAGGCCGGCATTTACGTGCTCATCCCCTTGGCGTGTTGGGCGACGATTCGCGCGCCGTCGCGGCTGGCGGCCATTGTTGCGCTGGGGGTCGTCGGATACTCAGTGGCGTTGATCTTCGTTTTCTTCGGAGCACCGGATTTGGCGATGACGCAGTTTTTGGTCGAGACGCTTACCGTGGTGCTGTTCGTGTTCGTCTTTTATCGCTTGCCGACTCAACAACGCATTTCGAGTTTTCCCGCACGAGTCCGCGATGCCGCCATCGCCGTTACCGTTGGCTGCATCGTGACCGGCCTGGTGCTCTTTACCACGGAAACCAGTCGCAACCGCGAACTTACCGAATACTATGTGGCCCACAGTGTGCCCGAGGCGCATGGTCGAAATATCGTCAATGTCATCTTGGTTGACTTTCGTGCCTTGGACACGTTGGGGGAAATCACGGTTTTAGTTTTGGCCGCCGTGGGCGTGTACTCATTGATCAAGCTTCGTCCCCCGGAGGACTTCAGCAAATGAGCCGATTAATCTTACAAACGGCAACCCGATTCATGATGCCGCTGCTCTTGTTGTTTTCCATATTTCTGCTGATGCGCGGACATAACCTGCCGGGGGGCGGCTTTATTGGCGGCTTGATTGGTGCTTCGGCATTTGCGCTCTATGCACTCGCATACGACGTTCCAACGGCACAAAGGATATTGCGTATTGACGGCCATGTGCTGTTAGCAGCTGGACTGATCGTCGCATTAGTGGTGACATGTGCGCCCTTGGCCTGGGACTTGCCAATGCTGACTCATCGCTACTCCTGGATAGAACTACCTCTTGTTGGCATTGGCGATTTGGCTTTAGGCACGCCCCTGTTGTTCGATTTGGGCGTTTACCTGGTCGTGTTGGGCGCGTCGTTGACCATTATTTTTTCGCTCGTGGAAGAATGACATGGAACTCCCGTTAGCATTCATCATTGGCTTTCTTTACGCGGCGGGCGTTTACATGATGCTGCGACGCAGTCTTTTTAAGTTGATTCTTGGGTTGATTTTAATATCCCACGGCGCGAATCTCTTGATCTTTACCGCCGCGGGACTCACCAGGGCCCACCCGCCGATTTTTCCTCCCGAGCTGACGGACCTTCAAACACCCATGGCCGATCCTGTGCCGCAGGCACTAATTCTCACCGCGATTGTCATCGGCTTTGGGGTCGTCGCCTTTGCGTTGGTGCTTTTCCAGCGCGCTTTCCAAGCGATCGGTACCGATGATCCCGACGAATTGCAGGTAAACGAACCATGAACGCGGCCTTGGTATTTCCGATTCTCATTCCGCTGGTGGCCGCGGCGGCGTCGTTGGCGGCGTGGCGCAGCCTGCGCGTGCAACGCTGGTTGGCGGTGGTTGGCACCACCGCTTTGACGGTCTCCGGCGCGTGGCTATTGGCGGCGTTAAGCGCTGGTGAGGGTATCCATGCCGTTCAAATTGGTGATTGGCCCGCCCCCTTCGGAATCACCCTGGTCGCCGATTTGCTGAGCGCGATCATGGTGCTGCTGACCGGAGTGATCGGGCTGTCGGTCGCCCTGTATTCCTTGGCGAGCATCGACCGTCCGCGAGAATCCTTTGGTTATTACGTGCTCCTACAAATCCTATTGGC
>JBGTEU010000263.1:0-2446 GCA_041747595.1 Bythopirellula sp. | reverse complement strand
TCAACAGCCTGTCGAAGCCGCGACGATGGCCGAAGCGGCACTTGCCGCGCACGAGCTTACCGCCGAAGCCCAATACCTGTTAACTTTTCAGCGTGCGCGGGACTGGTTTGTTGGCGAGAATAGCATGCGTCAACCGCTGGTCGATCCGCTCCGCCATTCCTGCTTCGATGGTCTCTCGGCCAAGGGGGTGAATCGCAATCAAGGTGCCGAGTCGACGCTCTCGTATTTGCTCGTTGCCATTCTCGATTCGGCGAACGAAGCAGTGCCCGCGGGGAATCACCGATTAATAGGTGCTTGACCTGCCGAGTAGTCGTCAGGAAAAGAAGCGAATCAATCCTCAACTTTAGAATTGCCCGACGATGATCGAGGCGTTGTGTCCGCCGAAGCCGAAGCTGTTGCTCATCGCGCGGCGAAGGGGCCGTTCTTGCGGCGCGTTGGGCGTGTAATTGAGATCGCAATCGGGATCCGGCGTGTCGAGATTGATCGTGGGGGGAGCCACTTGGTCGCGGATGGCAAGCACGCACATCACCAGTTCAATGCCTCCGCTCGCACCGAGCGAATGACCCAGTTGGCTCTTGGTGCTTGAGACATTCAACTTATAAGCCTGGTCTTCAAACACCCGCTTCACCGCAATTGTTTCGGCTTTGTCTCCGAGCGGCGTGCTTGTGCCGTGAGCATTGATGTAATCGATGTCGGTGGGATCGAGCTTGGCATTGACCAAGGCGTTGACCATCGCGCGCGCCGCGCCGGTTCCTTCGGGATCGGGCTGAGTGATGTGCCCCGCATCGGCACTGGCACCGTAACCGAGGACCTCAGCGTAGATGCGAGCCCCGCGGGCACGAGCAAATTCCAGTTCCTCGAAGATCAAGACGCCGGCCCCTTCGGAGAGGACGAAACCGTCTCGATCGGCATCGAAGGGGCGACTTGCGGCGGCAGGATTGTCGTTCCGCGTGGAGAGGGCTTTCATGCTGCAGAAGCCCGCCAAGCTGATCGGTTCCATGGCGGCTTCGGTGCCGCCGGTGATCATCACGTCGGCCTCGCCGTAGCGGATTGCTTTGTAGGCTTCGCCCATGGCATTGGTGGCGCTGGCGCAAGCGGTCGCCACGGCATAGTTGGGGCCGCGAATTCCGAAGTGAATCGAAAGCTGCCCGCTGGCCGCGTTGAGCATCATCTTGGGAACGGTAAAAGGCGAGACCTTGTCGGGCCCCTTGGCAAGCAGGCGATTGTGCTGCGAAACAATTTCACCGACTCCGCCGATTCCCGAGCCGATAATCGCACCGGCGCGGAAGGGATCCATCTTGCCGAAGTCGAGGCCCGCGTCTTGGACGGCATCGATTCCCGCCGCGAGGGCGAATTGGGTGAAACGATCGATTCGTTTTTCTTCTTTCGTGTCGATATAGTCACCGACCGACCAGTCGTGGAGGTCACCGCCGAATCGCACCTTATATTGAGAGACGTCGAACAGCCGCAGTTCGTGAATGCCGCTTTCACACGCGAGAATCCTCTGCCACAGGTCGGGGACCTGGCAGGAGAGCGGAGTGATGGCTCCGATTCCGGTGATGACAACGCGGCGATTCATCGGATATTTACTTCGACGAGGGGAGCGTCAAGAAAAAAAGTGCAACCAAAAGCCACCGGCCGTCGCGACTCGATCACGACGCCGGCATATTTGGCCAATCACCACGCAGAATCTTGAAAAACCGCGCCGCGAAAAACGAGACCTTCGAGAAAGTTGCTCGGGGCGAGCACTTACTTATTCTGTTCAATGAAATCCACGGCTTGGCCGACGGTTTGAATCTTCTCCGCGGCGTCGTCGGGGATGTTGATGTCGAATTCTTCTTCAAGCTCCATGACCAACTCAACGGTGTCGAGCGAGTCGGCACCCAGGTCATTCACAAATGAGGTTTCGGGCGAGATCTTGTCTTTATCGACGCCCAATTGTTCTGCCACGATGTCTGTAACGCGTTCCAGTGTTGAGGCCACTTGAATGGTCCCCCTTTAACCCAGTAGATAGAAAAAATATGACAATGAAGTCGCGATTTTTGCGGGAAGGTACCGCCCAAAACCCACTTGCGACATCAAAACGTTTTGTATTGGTCCAAGCGCGGAAATGAGCTTTCTGTCACACAACTATTCTGTGAAGGAAAGCTTTGCAGACGATTCAAAATAGACCGTTCCCGCGAAGGTGGTCAAGATATACCGTTTCTCCGGACGAATGTCTAGGTCGGCTCGTTGGAACCGACGGCGGGCAAACCTTGGGCTGCTAAGCAGTTAGGCCGCCATCGATCACCAAAATCTGTCCCGTGACGTAGGCCGCCGAGTCGCTGGCCAGGTAAAGGACCGCGTCGGCGACTTCCTCGGCGTCGCCGAGCCGCTTGGCGGGAATCCGCTTTTTGGCTTCATCCTGCCCGATTGGCCCCAGGGCCGCGGTCATTTCCGTGGTGAT
>JBGTEU010000262.1:0-5832 GCA_041747595.1 Bythopirellula sp. | reverse complement strand
TTCTCGGCGATCTCACAAAGTCGACAGCACCGCTCGTGCGATTGCATTCCTCCTGCTTCACGGGGGACTTGCTCGAATCCTTGCGCTGCGATTGCGGCGACCAATTGCACATGGCCCTCGACATGATCAGCCGCGAAGGGTTACAACTCACCGAAAGCGAATTCCGCGCGGCGATGATCTCGGCATAAATCCTGCACATTGAATCCCCCACAGCCGGATTGCAACGCAATCCGGGAATGCACGAGCATCAACTCTCAGGAGAAAAGCACATGAGTCACGCCAACGCCACCAACCCCGCCACGGGCGACATGTACCGCTGTCAAAAATGCAGCTTCGAAGTACAAGTCGTCACCGAATGCGATTGCGACGAACCTTGCGTAGACCTCAACTGCTGCGGCGAAGACATGCAGAATGTCACGTCGCAAGAAGTACCAAGCTCGGCGACGAACTAACGGCAACCCGGTACCACCGTGGCGCATCCCCCACAAAGCCGCGACCGCTGGTCGCGATAAACGAGGAGGGCGGGATCGCTTTGGGGGCTGGAGAATGGTTGGTAGGGCCTAGAACTCGTCATTGCCGCGGCGGCGGCGGATTCTGCGTCGATTGCTAGATCAACATGACCGCAGATAGAATGATCCCTCATACTTCTCATCTCAAAGCAGTACGGGGTTGGCGATGTCTGCATTCTTTCGGTTGGTCTGGCTTGTGCTCCTCAGCGGCACAATCACTTTGGCACTGTCGAACTCCACCTTCGCCTTCGATGGCGTGATCGAAGTCGGCGAAAAGGGCAAGCAAATCGTCGCCCTCGTGCGCGAGGCTGGAACGGAAGCCGGCTTCTCCGGAGCGGTGCTTGCCGGCGAGAATGGCAAAATCATCGCCGCCGTCGCCGTTGGCAAGAATGGCAAACAACCGCTCGACGTGACCACGCTGTTTGAAATTGCTTCCTGCACCAAAGCATTCACCGCGATCGCCGTGATGAAGCTCGTCGAAGAGGGTAAGCTCCAGCTCGACGACCCTATCTCCAAATACCTGCCGGGCATCCCTGAGAATTGCCAGGCCATTACTGTCCGTCACCTCTTGCAGCACACGTCCGGCATTTCCGGCGACAACGCCGAAGGCCGGGGCAAAGTTCTCGCTGAAGTTCTCCCCACATTCCTGGCCGGCGGGCCGCAGGCGCCTCCCGGCGAGCGTCACGAATATTGGAACCAAGGCTACGCGCTCTTAAGCGAAGTGATCGCCCGCGCCAGCAAGAAGTCCTACGTCGGTTACATGAACGAAGCGATTTTCAAACCGTGCAAGATGACCAGCAGCCGTTTTAACGGACAGCGCGCGCCCCGCGACGTCAAAGTCGCGCTCGGCATATCGACGCGCGGTGCCAGCCGTACCGCGCTCGAGCATCCCTACGGGGACGAATACGGCTTTCAATATCGCGGCATGGGCGGGCTCGTCACCAATTTGGTCGACCTCTGGCGATGGGATCGCACGCTCGCCGCCGGCAAGTTGCTCAAAGCGGAATCGATGGCCGAAATGACCAAACCGGGCTCCGCGGGTTACGCCCTCGGATGGCGCGTGTCGGAAGAAGACGGCCACACGATTCACGAACACACCGGCAGCGTCCGTGGGTTTCTCGCCCTGATCCGGCGGGTGCCCGACACCGACAGTTGTCTGTTCGTGCTTGCGAACAGCGATGACGGCCAGCCCTTCGACATCGTGAGTGCCGCTTGTTCCGATGTTCTCGCTGGAAAGGAAGCGAAGCTCAATTTGCCGAAGCCGCTCGACGCCACCCTCGCCGAATCTCTCGTCGGCACCTACCGCGACGACCATGGCCGCACCTTCACGGTGACCAATGACGGCGGTATTCTCTCAGCGTCAATCGATTGGAACGGCCCGGTGAGCGTTGGTCACCTCAACCAAGGTGCAGGCGATGAGATGAGCTTCGACATGGGCGGCGAATCCAACACGGTTGCCGTCGAGCGCGATGCCCACGGCAAGGTCACGGCGCTCACCATCACCGATCTCGACTCCCAGCCCAAGTTCACACGTGTTGATTGAACGCGCTCGTCAGGCGAGCTCAAAGCGTGAGCTTCCGAAGTTCTACATTGATCGTAAAAACGATAGCACGGGAAACTGTTTCTTCGCACTACAATACCAATGTTGGTTTGCTGGGCAGTGTCATTGCAACATCGCGATGTCTAGCGAAACCAACAACCCAGAGGAAATTGTTTCTTGACGACAATATGTTTCGTAGTGAGTGAACATCTCTTATAATAAGTGTTGTCGAGAGTTCTCGTTCATCACGAGTTATCACGCAACAAAACTTAACAAAACTTGTTGAGGAACAGAGAGGCGCTGTTACCGACCATTTTCTTGGTTCGAAGATACGCATCGGTCATACGAGTTTTTTTCAACTTGTCTTTTCTGGGAGGTGTGTCATGAAGCGTCTGCATCTGTTCGCGCTCGTCGCGATTTCTTTCTCATTAACGGCAGCCACGCAGGTTGCCGCCAATGTTTTGCTCAATCCGGGGTTTGAAACCGATGCATTTTCAAATCAGGAACCTCTTCCTTTCGCTACAGATTGGTTCGGCTTTGGAAATTTTGCCACGGTCTCGGAACCTACGGCGCCGGTACGCAGCGGAGTCGGGTCGCTCCTGTTGACGGGCGCGGGCGGTTTTGGTGTTCCGGGTGCGTACCAAACTTTGCCCGCAAACCCGGGCGACGTGTGGGATCTGCAAGGATACATGCTTACCAACGCCGCGTTGCCTGCGGGTGCAACGTTCGGTCTCCTGAAGATTGTCTTTAGCGACGGAATCGGTGACCTCGAACCGGAATCTATCAGTATTGGTCAAGCGGACGCGCAACCCTTTCCTGGCGTCCAGGCGCTGCCGTTTTTGAATGACGCATCGCCGATCGACACATGGCATTTCGCACAAGCGCGGGGTGTCGCGCCGGCGGGGACGGTACAAGTCTCATTCTACGCGCTATTCGTCGATGAAAACCCTGGCGAGGTTTACTTTGATGACCTAGTAGCCACGCTTGTTGTTGACGAGGGAATCCCTGGCGACTTCGATGGAGACGGCGATGTCGATGGCAACGACTTTCTTCTTTGGCAACGCGGCGAGTCGCCCTCTCAGCTGAGCGCAACCGATCTCACGGCCTGGCAAACGAACTACGGTGCAGGCGCCGGACTTGTCGCCACGCAAGCCGTGCCCGAGCCAAGCTCGGTCTGCCTAGCCCTGCTGGGAGTCGCCGTGATTTTCCGTCGACGGATGATTTTAGACGACGCGAAATAGGATCGTTCATTCAACGCACAATGACAACGAAAGCCATCGAGCGTGCGCGGAGTAAAGACTGAGGGCAGTAGTCTTGCTCCCCACGCCGGTGGCTTTTCTCACGTAGAAGTGAACGCGAACAAGCAATTGCGATGACAAATAGATAGCGTTGAGGGCCAGCCGCAAGTGTCATTCTGAAAGGAGCCACGTTTTTCCTACGAGAACTCTGGCGACTTGAAGAATCTGGCTCAATCCTTGCACGTTTTCGATTCGGGAAGATACTGCAGGCCAGATCCTACGGTCGCCAAGGCTCTCTCAGGATGACATTTGCCGCGTCGACGAACTGCTACAGTTGACTCACATCGGTGGTCTCGGCGCCGTTGCGGGTGCCGAACGCATTGAACACGATCACGTCGACGTCGAACGAAATCTGATGAACCGAACCGTCGGCAAAGGCCGCGTTGATCCCGCTGGGATGGGCCGAGCCAAAGAAGAACACGTCCGCCGCTTGGCCGGTACAGTACCGTGCAATGTTGATGTTGGAATTGAAGCAGACGCTTCCATCGCTGTCATTGATTGGCTGAAAGCCGGTCGAGCGGACCGTGTCGGGATCCCAACCATCGCTCCATCCGCGATCGTCAGAGTAAGAAATAGTCCCATCAGGCGCGATCGCCCCGGCGATGAGATCGCTGCGAACAACCTTTTCACTGATCACGAGCGTGTTGCTCAAGCCGTCAGGAATTTGCGAGGGCTTGACGGGGTCCGGGCCTCCGGCAGTGCGGGTGAGCACCGCGGGCGCCGTTGCCGTCGCGGCCGTTTGTACGCGGTATTGCGAACGCACGATCACGCCATCGTACACCGAGTTGTTCGAATGCGGTTCCCCCGCCGGCACCCCCCCTGTTGCCCCCGGTGTGGAACACCAAAATGATGTGCGCCCAATAGCATACGAGGCGGCCCCTACAAACGGATGGGTCCTGGTGAGATCGATCGCCACGCCAGTGTCACCTGTCGTACCAGTAGCACAGGAGGTGGTCATCGGTTGTGCTGACGCGTAGTCGCTGAGCACAGTCGTCGGGCTACCGGTCCCGGGGTCGGTCCGCACGATGTCGGGGGAGCGGCGCGAGGGGCAGAGGTAGAGCGAAACCACGGAGTTTTGCAGCTGAGCTTGAGTGACGATCCCTTTGATAGCCCCTTGCTCCAAATAAGGAAGGATTTGATACGCCCAGCCTAGACCCTGTTTCGCAGGACCGAGGGGAGCCCCTGGACTGTTGCGTCCTCCCGTAGTGTAGTTGTGAATTTGGGGATTGAATCTGCTGCCTCCCGTGGGAAACACCCGCAGGGCACCGACGTGATTCTGCATGGCCAGGATCATTTGTTTGAGCTGGTTCGTGCAAGTCATGCGGCGGGCCGACTCCCGCGCTGCTTGAATCGCGGGCAGCAACAGCGCGACCAACACGCCGATAATGGCGATCACCACCAACAGCTCGACGAGGGTAAATCCAGAACCGGTAAAGCCACGAACGGGCCGACCGTGCGCCGCGGCAAATCTCGGCCGCGCACGTTTTGATTTGGTAAACATGTTCGCACCCAATCATTCACGAGAAGAGTTAGCACGAGACCCGCCGACGATCACCGGCAGGACTCATAGTGACACACACCTGCAGCCAAGCAGAATTGAAAAGTACGGGCGTGCGACCCAAGGCAGACTTCGCTTGAAGAATGGCCCGCCGCAACGGCCTCTCTGTTCCCGTATCGCGTCTCAGCTTGACTACGTCGAGTGTCGATCAAGCCCGCCAGCGCGATAGCGTTATTATAGTGTCGTCCCTGCATCGAAGGATACCTGATATGCAGAAAAAACAGTTCCAGTAAGAAACAGTTTCGCGGTCTGCGGCGTCTGGAATCCCCCTCGGCCATTTTTCAGATTTCTGGCGGGAGAGCTGCAGGTTCGACCAATGTCGCCGAACTTGCTCGGAAAGAATGCGGAGGCGATAGCTTTTAGGCGAGCCCCAGAATCTCTACCACAACGCGGTGACATACCGCTTGGCCAAGCGCGATGCGTCAGCTTCCGGAATTCACTCCGGTACTCCAGCGCACCCTAGGCCGACGTTTACTATGGAATTACCAACGCCGAAGGGGATTGCACACTCTCCCCGGGCCACCCGCGACGCATTGCGGTGATCGTTGCTTTCAGCGGTTTCACATCACACTCCATTGGTCATCGGTCATTGGACCTTGGTTATTTCCGCTCACCGAATTACTCAATCATCAATCAGACATCATAAATGATATATCCTTCGGACCTTGGTCATTTCCCCAATCACCCCTCCCCCCACCACTTGCTACAATAACCCCGTGCCGATTTCTCGACGTCCACGGAATTGCGTTCCATGCGCAAAAAATCGCCGGTCACCGTTCCGCCGAAAGCTTCGGAAATCAACGACCGCAGCCTCTTGTTTGTGGAATGGACCGAAGGCACGAGGCATCGCAAGGGTGTCGAACCCCGAGTGCTTATCGATGGCGAGGAGGTCGGCCACATCGACGACAAAATCTTCCTCCTGCCCGG
>JBGTEU010000261.1:0-3715 GCA_041747595.1 Bythopirellula sp. | reverse complement strand
CCGCATCTACTTCACCCGTGATGTCGACGAACCGGCATTCGCACAAGCTGCGGAACCAAGTCCCCTGGCGTTTGGCGAAGCGGCGGGTGCGGGTTTTAATTTTCGCGACCATCCCGTCGAAATCGCCGCCGGCGAGGTGTTCGATCACTTCTTGATAGCCGACCGCCTGGCTCGCGGTGCGGCCGAGTTGATTGCCGCCGGTCGTGAGTTGTTCGACCTCGGCGATCAATCCCCGCTTGAACATTTGTTCGACCCGTTCGTTAATCCGCGCGTGCTGTTCCTCGCGTGGACGCCGCAAGACGAAGACGCGACAATCGTCGGCAGAGGTGCCTTGTTCAAAATGAAGTTGCTGGTGACTGATCGGCGAGCCCGTGGTGCGAAAGACTTCGATCGCGCGAATCAACCGCCGGGTATCGTGTGGGTGAATCTGTGACGCAGCGAGCGGATCGAGTTGTTCGAGCCGCTCATAGAGTGCATCGTTGCCCACTTGCGCAACTTCGGCGGCTATTCGATCGCGCATTTGCCAATCGGCCGGCGGGCCCGACGACATTCCGCGCACCAGGGCCTTGAGGTACAGTGGCGTCCCCCCCACGAATAGCACTTCGCGTCCACGAGATTTGATCTCGGCAATCGCCGCGTGGGCGGCATCGAGGTAGCGCTCGATGCTGTATTCCTCGCTCGGATCGACGATATCGATCAAATGGTGCGGTACCTGGGCTTGCTCTTCAGGCGTCGGCTTGGCCGTGCCGATGTCCATGCTCCTGTAAATCGCCATCGAATCGAGCGAAATGATTTCGGCCCCCAATTGCCGGGCGAGCGCAAGACCGACCTGCGTTTTTCCCACGGCGGTCGCGCCGGTGAGGAACCAACAATCCAGGGCGGTGGGGGAGTTGGACACGGTGGGGGAGGTCTCTTAATGCTGGAAATGCAGGGAGCTTACGCACCCCGCTCGCCTTGATTAAACTGGAGGATTACGTTCCTCTCAGCGTTCCATTGTTATCCACGAAGCTCGCATCGGGAAGCCGTGCTTAGCTATGACCGATTCCATCAGACCCCTCGACCACCTGGAACTCACTATTCACGCGCGAAAGAATGCGCCGGGAGAAAAATCGTACACGGCCCAATTGCTCGCGGGGGGCGTCGAGAAGATTGGCGGTAAGCTGATCGAGGAAGCTGCCGAAGTGGTTGAGGCTGCCGGTGAGGAAGGCGAGGAGGGCCGTCAACACACGATCCGCGAGGCGGGAGATGTGATTTACCATTTGATGGTCCTCCTAGCATCGCGTGAAGTCAGCCTCGCCGAGGTCGAAGCCGAACTCGCGCGGCGGTTTGGTGTCTCGGGATTGGAAGAAAAAGCGTCGCGGAAACAGTAATTGTCATTCCGAAAGGAGTTTTACGACTTGAGGAATCTGGGTTAACCCATCATACGCACCGGACGACGTACACGGGGGTAACCCAGATCCCTCGGTCGGCGAGCCTCTCTCGGGATGACAACTACGCCCGACGCGTCTGCGTGAAAATTAAACGAACAATGTAATATGACTGAAAACCTTCGTATCGGTGTTCCCAGCAAAGGCCGCTTGGCGGAAGTCTCCACGGAGTTGCTCCTAGAAGCGGGGCTTCGTTTTCGTCGTCAGGACCGCAGCCTGTTCGCGCGGGTCAAGGAAATGCCGATCGACGTGACGTTCCTTCGTACCGACGACATCCCCGTCTTGTGTGCCGAGGGGGCCATCGACCTGGGGATCACGGGGGCCGATCTTGTCGCCGAGAGCGGCGTCGAACTGGTCGAGCGGCTCAATCTCGGCGTGGGAAACTGTCGGCTGGCCGTTTGTGTCCCCGAAGAGGGTGCCATCCGTTCGCCCAAAGATTTAGCGAATCAGCGGATCGCCACGAGTTTTCCCAACGTCACGCAGGCCTTTTTGACAAAACACGGCGTGACGGCCCACACGTTCAAGCTCACGGGGTCGGTGGAAGTCATGATCGCGCTCGGAGTGGCCGATGCGATTGTCGATCTCGTGGAAACCGGCAGCACTCTCGCCGCGAATCGCTTGCGGATACTCGAGGAAATCGGCTGCTACGAAACGGTGCTCATTCAGAACCCCAAGACGGCGCAGCAAGCCCTCTGCGACCGCGTGGTGCGACGCCTCGAAGGGGTGGTCATCGCGCGGGCTTACTCACTGCTGGAATACAACGTGCCCGCCGCCAAGCTGGCCGAAGCGGAAAAGATCACGCCCGGCTACAATTCCCCCACCGTCAATCGCCTGGAAGATGAAAACTGGTGCAGCGTACGGGCCATGGTCAAACGCAACGAAGTGATCGGCATCATGGAACAACTCGAAACGCTCGGCGCGACGGCGATTCTGGAGACGTCGATCGCGAATTGCAGGTTGTAGCCGCTGGCGGCTTAGCGTGGTCCAATAGCGCTAAGCCGCAAGCGGCTTACTCATAAAACGCTACGCTGGCGAAGCTGACGCAAGAACTGCGATCGTCCGCCACTGCCTGGTCGTATTTCAAGAGCTCGCCCCGCGTGGGCCCGACCGTTTCGAGCAGGGTGTACATCGGCGCGAGGCCGCAAATGCGGTTGGCATCCCCCTGTCGGGCGACGTGCTCAAACCAGCCGGCGGCATCGCCCGCGCAGGCCCTGCTTAACAGTTTTTGATCGTCCGTCCACTGCGATTTGAGTCGCGGCTCATCGAGCAACTCGGGATCGCCGAACTGCGGACCGATGTGGGCCATGTCGACTCCCCCCACGAAACAGACTTCTTTACCCGCAGCGAGGGCCGTGTCGCGCAAGGCCGCGATGAATTCGGCCACGGCGGGTGATTCGCTCGGCAGTCGACCATGCTGCACGAACGGGTGGAACGAACCCACCAAGATCGGCACAATTTGGTAATCGCGTCGCCCCCCTAAAACGAATTGCAGCATAAGGGCTTGAAATTCAATCGAGTGCTCGTGGCGGTGAGGCAACTCGTCGTGAAAAATGTTCTCCGGGCTGCCTAGCCGCTTCGCCAAACCGTCGACAAATTCTCGATCCGTGCGAGCCGTCCCCAGGGGCGTGTCGAAATCTTTCCGCGAGACGCTGTAAAAACTCTGGAGCGGCGTATGGGCGGTTCCTAAAATCACGAACAGCTTGGCTTGCGATTCGGTGACCACCCGGTCGTAAGCCCAGGCAAAAGCGGATCCGCCCCGCTGAAAATCGATATGGGGACTCATCACGCCGCACAGTTTTGATTCGGAGTGAAAACCGTTGGTCGAAGTTCCTTCCCACGGCAACAATCCCGGGCCACCCTCTCGTGTGAACAAGCCGCCAAGTTGATCCCGCAGTCCGGCGACTTCACCATGATAGGCTCCACCGACATGCGCTGCAGGACGGACCTCGAGGGCCAAATATTCTTCGGTATGCTGCCGCTCGAACGCGGCGAAGCGTGGGCTTTCCAAAAAATGCAACTCATCAAGTTGCTCGACGAGTTTTTCAATTTCTTCAGATGCGATCCGCTGGCCGACGGAGAGTTTGAACTCGAAGCCAATTTCATCGAGCGTGCGTTGGCCATTCATGAATGAAATCAAAACGGCAACCGCGGGAGGCACGACGACCGTTTTCGCCAATCCTCGAGGATCGCGGAGCACGTAGTCACCCTTTGCGTCCGCCCCGTGGGGGAACATTTCCAGTGGTCGGATGCGAGGTTGGTCGGGGAGCATGGTAAGGAAATTTCAAAGG
>JBGTEU010000260.1:0-6551 GCA_041747595.1 Bythopirellula sp. | reverse complement strand
CATGTTGATGGCGATGTTTTCACGGAAGGATCCCACCTCATCACCTGCTTCGGTAACGAAACCCGCACCCGTGACGTCGTATGCGACATTATTCGTGAAATCGACATAGCTGCTGTGATTGACGAATCCCCAGCCGGTATTATCTGAGACAACACTGCCGTGAACCGTGGAGGGAGTTCCGCTCGCTTCAGTTCCATTGCGATGAAAGTGCACCGCGTATCGCCCTCGGGGATTGGTGCCCGTGCCGGGAACCAAGTTCCAATTCGCATCGACTTGCGGATCGTTAACGATATCCGCTTTGTTGGAACGTCCCAATTTATAGAAGCCCGCGTAACTGATCTGCACATCACGGTTGTGCATAAACATGACATGCCCGCGACGCGAAATTTCGGTGGCTTCCGAATCGATGACAATATTTCTTGTAAGGTTTGCGATGTGTACGCTTTGAGCCGCTGACAACGTTAGGTGGTTGTATTGCAGCGGGTCGAAGAAGATCGATGTGCCATAGATGCCAAGAATTGTTCGTTCTTCACTCTGATTAGCACCCGCGATGGTACCAGCGATGACTATTTTGTCACCCACTCGCCAACCCGTGGGAGCGATCGGGAGCCGCAACATTGAGGTACCGGCGAGGATGGTTCCTGCAAGTTCTATATATGATGTCACTTCCGCGCCGTGCATGCTTACCGAACCATGAGTGATCAAACCCCGGCTAATTCCGAACGGGTCCCAATCTCGATCAATCGCTCCCTTATCGGTAAATATTAACTTGGACGAAACATGGGCCGCTATCGGATGATCTACGGTGCCAATCTCCAATGAACCGACATCGGATATGATGAGTGTGTCTACTAAGAGTTGCGTGTTCACTTGGGTCGCAAAGGACAAAGTTCCATCAACACGAATGGTGGCAACTTCGGTCGAGATAATTCGATCCACCGTCACTTCCACCCCGAGAGGAATGAGCACGCGAGCATTCGCAGCGGGAACAACACCGTTATGCCATGTGGCACGGTCACTCCATTTACCGTTGGAGACGGCATAGTGTGTCACCTCGTCGTAACGAACCAATTCAAAAAGAGAAATATGCTCGCTGCGTTTGCTGGCATCGTCGGCATGAGGAATCAGCGTGTGGATAGCTTCGCCATTGGAAACGTCTTTCAAATGATCCAAGGAATCGAGAAGACCGAAACCTTCAACCACCGGCAAATGATTGATCACGTGAACGCCATGGTGGCCTCCCGTCGAATGACTATCGTGATCCTCGGCGGCATGATGATGTAAGGGATCGTAGATGCTCATCGCGCCTGGTACGAAGAACCAATCCTGATCGTGCCCCCCCCACAACATGTCGGGGACATAGTCGTCAAAAACCGTCTTTTCGGATTGCAGAGAAGCGACGAAATGTTCGTTTTCGATCATTCGAACACGTTCGTGATAGGGAGTCGCACTTGACCATACAGTTAGGAGAGCCTGCAGCGTGGATATATCATGGCTGACAACCCCTCCAATCAGGATATCTTCGCCCGACCCGCCATAGAGAGAATCGATCCCTTGACCACCAATGAGGATATCATTGCCGTCGCCTCCGTTAAGAATGTCGGCACCGTCTTCACCGAGAAGAAGATCGCTTCCATCGCCACCAAAGAGTTGGTCATTGCCGTTCCCACCAGAGAGCACGTCCGTACCGTTGTCACCATAAAGATGGTCGTCCCCATCGTCACCAAAGAGTTGGTCGTTGCCATTTCCCCCACGCAGCACGTCATTGCCATTGCCACCTTGAAGTACGTCGTCCCCTTCACCTCCGTTCAGTTCATCGTCGCCGTCCTCACCTACCAACGAATCCTGTCCACCGCCACCATAAAGCTTGTCGTTGCCAGACTGGCCATTTAAATAATCGTTCCCCTCGCCACCGTACAGAATGTCGTGACCTTCACCGCCTCGGAGATGATCGTCCCCCCCTTCACCATAAAGCTTGTCGTTACCAGACTGGCCATCCAAGAAGTCGTTCCCCTCACCTCCTCGCAGAATGTCATCCCCCGCGCCACCCCGTAGATGATCATCACCATTTCCGCCATAGAGAATGTCGTCCCCCTCATCGCCAAAAAGTCGGTCGTTGTCATTTCCCCCATGCAGCACGTCATTGCCATTGCCACCGTGAAGCACGTCGTCCCCTTCCCCTCCGTTCAGGAGATCGTCGCCGTCTTCGCCAACCAACCAATCGTTGCCCCCCTCACCATAAATTTTATCATTGCCAGACTGGCCATTTAAATAGTCGTTCCCAGCTCCTCCGAATAAAACGTCGTCTCCAGCTTCCCCGTGCAAACTATCGTTGCCGTCTCCGCCGTATAGAACGTCACGGCCGGCGCCACCTCGTAGAACATCGTCCCCCGGTCCACCTCTCAAAACGTCGTCACCATCACCACCGATCAGAAGATCGTTTCCCTCACCGCCATCTAGATCATTTCCTCCCGAACCACCGATCAAAGTGTCATTACCACCCTCACCCAAGGCCTTCGACCAAATGTTGGTATTATTCGTAAACTTATCGTCACCATCCTTGCCATAGAAATTAATCTGTGTGACCTGTGAACTAGCGTACTCCATGTTGAGCGACTCACCTCCCGATTCCAAATGCACGCTGATTATGCCGGTACTCAATTGCGCAATTGTCACCGTGTCCGATTGGTCGCTGCCATTGATGACCAACTTTGAGCCGTTTAGAAAAAACTGAGTCGGACTCACCGACAGCACGCGCCGATCTTCGAGCGATTCCAATGAGAGTGTTCGCCGAAGGCTTGACTTGTGGCGTGCATTAACTCGGGATGAAGCTTTGCGAATGTTCTTCCAGAGATTGCGAACGATGGACATGGCACTTTTTCAATGGCAAATAGGTAATGGAGACACAGACTGCAGTTGAGCGTGCGTCGTGAATACGAACTAAAAAAAGAAATTTGAGATCGTCTCAAACGTTTTTGGCGCACGCAGTTTCTGCGTGCTAATCGCGAATACATCCCTGTAGCGATAAATGGCAAGACGCCACGTCGCTCAATGCAATTACCTAAGAAGGGGCCCCTGAAGCTTAGATAAAAGTAGCACTCTGTTCCGAACGAAAAGTTCCCTGTGACAAAAAGATATTCAATAAGCTTCAGAAAAGAAACACGAAAACGACTTTTTTCGGATATCCGTGCCGCAAATGTTAAGGTAGAGAATTCTGATTCCTCAACGCCCAGAGGACCATCCCGTCCTATCAGGGGGTAGAAAACAGCCGCTAGGGACATGACGAACCTTTTTCTCCTGCCGAAGGCATTTTTCAACCCATATGGGTTGGCAGAAAGAGCAGGTCACGCTGAGGAAAATGCCTAAGAAAGGCAACAAATCCTAGTAATCTTTGCCCGCTAGTTAACTGCCACTATGATGACGGCTCACTCCGACCGGACCCCCGCTATGAGCCACAGCCACTCGCATGCCCCCTCGAACTATGGTCGGTCCTTCGCGATTGGTATTTCGCTGAATTTGGCTTACGTCGTCGTGGAAGCCGGCTTTGGATTCTGGGACAACTCGCTCGCCCTCCTCTCCGATGCGGGGCACAATCTGAGCGATATCATCGGCCTGTTGCTGGCGTGGGGCGGTTTTGCCCTGGCCCGCATTCCGCCAAGCCCTGGCAGAACTTATGGTTGGCGGGGGTCCACAATCTTGGCGGCCCTCTTCAATGCGCTCTTGTTGCTGGCAGCCGTCGGGGCGATCGTTTGGGAAGCGATCCGCCGGTTATTCACCCCCGGCGAAATTCCCGGCACGAGCATGATCGCGGTTGCCGCCCTGGGAGTTGTGATCAATTCCGCCACCGCCCTGCTCTTCTTTCGGGGCCGACATCACGATCTCAACATCCGTGGGGCTTATCTGCACATGGCCGCCGACGCGGGCGTCTCGCTTGGAGTCGTGCTGGCGGGGATCGCGATCCGTATGACCGGTTGGCATTGGCTCGACCCGACGGCGAGTTTGCTCATCGCGGCCGTTATCTTTATGAGCACCTGGGGATTGCTCAAAGATTCGATCAACCTGGCTATGCACGCCGTCCCCCCAGGAGTCGATCTCCAGGCCGTTCAAGACTATCTCGCTGCGATCCCTGGGGTCACGCAGGTGGGCGACTTACACATCTGGGCGATGAGCACGACCGAAACCGCGCTGACGGCCCACTTGGTGAAACCGACTGAAGAAAATGACGACGCCCTGCTCTGCCAATTGCAGACGGAGTTGCACGATCGATTTGGCGTAGAACATATGACGATCCAAATTATGAGAGTTCCGGCGACGGTGGCTTGCAGTTTGGGCACGAAAGACTTGCGATTCACCCCTTGAGAATTTTGGCCCGTCACTTCCCCACATGTAGACGACACCGAACTTGACCATGCCCGCTGAGCCAACGCATTTGGAACAACCTGATGGAATGTCGCCGCATATGCCCACATTCGGAGAGGCGTTTCTTGTGTGGTGCCGAGTGGCGCTGCTGAGCTTCGGTGGACCCGCAGGACAGATCGCCGTCATGCACCGCATACTTGTGGAAGAAAAGAAATGGGTCAGTGAATCGCGTTTCCTGCACGCCCTCAATTACTGCATGCTGCTCCCCGGCCCTGAAGCCCAGCAATTGGCCACTTATGTCGGCTGGCTGTTGCACCGCACCCTCGGTGGGTTGACTGCTGGACTCTTGTTCGTGCTGCCCGGTTTCTTGAGCATTTTGGCGCTGAGCTTGATCTATGTCACTTATCTCGAAGTGGCCATCGTCCAAGGCATCTTCTTCGGACTCAAACCGGCAGTGGTCGCCATCGTCGTGGAAGCGATTTTTCGCATCGGTAAACGCGCCCTCAAGAACAACACCATGCGTCTCATTGCGGTGCTCGCCTTCCTGACCATCTTCCTGCTGCAAGTTCCCTTTCCCGTTCTCGTGCTCGTGGCGGGTTGCGTTGGCTTTGTCGGCGGTAAGATTGCACCGGAGAGATTCGTCGTCATCCAAGTGCATGCCACCTCGACGTCCGCCGAGGAGAAAGACGCGGATGTCGACTATCGCCGTCCTACCATGCTACGCACATTACGCGTCGCGATGACGTGGCTTTTCATCTGGTTGGTTCCCGTGGGTATCTGTTATCAAATGCTGGGGCCCACTCACGTTTTTACGAAAGAAGCCTTGTTTTTCAGCAAGGCCGCCGTCGTGACCTTTGGCGGGGCGTATGCCGTGCTCGCCTACATCGCCGAGAAGTGCGTCAACACCTATCACTGGCTCGAACCTGCCCAGATGCTCGACGGCCTCGGCATGGCTGAAACGACCCCGGGACCGCTGATTCAAGTTGTTCAGTTCGTCGGATTCATGGGCGGTTACAACAATCCGGGGGAGTTGCATCCGCTTTGGGCAGGCTTTGTGGGAGCGATGCTCACCACCTGGGTGACTTTTGCACCTTGCTTCTTGTGGATCTTTCTGGGGGCTCCCTATATCGAACACCTGCGCGGCAAGCAGGCCCTTAGCGCCGCACTTTCGGCCATCACCGCGGCAGTCGTGGGCGTGATTCTCAATCTTTCGATTTGGTTTGCTCTTCACGTTATGTTCCGCGAAGTATCCGAGTATTCGTGGGGCTATCTCCAATTTGAAGTTCCACGTTGGAATTCACTTGACCCTAAATCGCTCGCCATCACCATAATCGCCCTCTTGTTGCTATTCTGCCTCCGAGTCGGATTAATTTACACTTTGTGCGTCAGTGTCGTACTCGGGATCCTTCTCGTTTGGGTCGGCTGAATTTCGCAGTTAACAAGAGGCCACGTTTATCGCTGAACAATGCCGGAGTACCACCATGGACAATAGCGAAGTCATGTACACCCCCGAGCCCGGTGAGCGCCAGCTCACTTGGCGGGCTGTGATCGTCGGTTCTCTCATGGGCAGTATCGTCGCCTGCACAAATATCTATGTCGGCCTCAAGATTGGTTGGGCATTTGGTGCGTCGATTATCTCTGCCGTGTTGAGTTATTCCATCTTCGCCATGTTTAACCGGCATCTTTCGGTGTTGGAAACCAACATCGCCCAAGCGGCTGGTTCGACGGCAGGGTATATGGCGAGCTCCACGGGATTACTCGCTGCAATTCCCGCAATGATTCTGCTCGGCAATCCTGTTTCAGGAATCTCGATCGTCCTATGGGGAGCAGTTGTCACGCTCCTGGGTATCTTCTTCGCCGTTCCGTTAAGACGACAGTTTGTTGAAATCGAAAAACTTCGCTTTCCCTCTGGCACTGCCACCGCCGAAACAATACTTGCTATGGTCAGCGAGGCTGGAGACGCACTTGTTAAATCACGAACACTCATCTGGGCCGCGGTTCTGGCTGGAATTTTTACTTTAGCCTCCCATTTTCTCCCTCATTTGAAGGATCCTCCTCTGGCCGAATGGTTGGGAATAGGGGTTCTTGCCACGGCTGCCACCTGGGGCTTCAAAGTGACCTTGGGGCCTTCGCTCCTCGGCGCCGGTATGTTGATGGGACCACGTGTGGTCTGGTCTTTGGTGGCGGGAGCA
>JBGTEU010000259.1:0-4528 GCA_041747595.1 Bythopirellula sp. | reverse complement strand
AGAAATCACGGCGTGACGAATGCATGACAATCCCTCATGGTGTATGTAAACCCGAATAGCATCACGTTAAGCCACGCCACCTAGGAATTCAAGCGAGAAAAGCCGTGAAAACAGGCCATGAGAAGAGATTACAAAACTCTTAATGTTATCTAAACAATGCTGCGATAATATTCAATCGAACGTTCGAGACCTTCGTCAAATGAGACGAGCGGCTTGAAGCCCAACAGCTGCCGTGCGAGTGAAATGTCAGCCAAGCTTTCCCGCACGTCGCCCGGTCGAGCTTCGGCAAATATCGGTTCGATTTTCGTGCCTAGTACTCGGTTGATCGATGCCACCAGATCGAGCAGCGTAAATTGAACGCCCGTGGCCACGTTGATGACCTTACCGGCAACCCCGTTCGCATCGGCGGCGAGTAGATTGCCCTGCACGATATCGCTCACGTATGTGAAATCGCGTGACTGCAAACCATCGCCGTAAACTGTCGGCCGTTTGCCTTTCAGCATCAGCGATACAAAAATCGGAATCACGGCCGAATACTCGCTATCGGGGTCTTGCCGAGGACCGAACACGTTGAAGTAGCGAATCGTGACGGTCTCCAAGCCATAAGTTTCTGTGAACGCGCGGCAATACCCTTCGGCGGCCAGCTTGGCTGCGGCATAGGGAGAAATTGGGGCCGGCACAATCGCTTCGCTCTTCGACGGGGTGGGATCGTTGCCGTATGCACTGCTCGACCCGGCATATACCACGCGGCGCACTCCTGCTTTGCGTGCGGCGTCGAGCACGTTCACCGTTCCCGTCACGCATACGGCATTCGTATCAAGCGGCGCGGCAACGCTCCGCGGCACGGATGCCAGCGCGGCTTGATGGAAAATGACTTCCACTCCTTTCACCGCATCAGCTACTGCACGTGGATCGGTCACATCCCCTTCGATGAGCTCCACCTTGCCGGCCAAATGGGCGAGATTCTCGCGCCTGCCCGTATCGAGATTATCAAGCACACGAACGGCATCGCCCCGTTCGGCCAAGGCAGTCGCGATATGTGAACCAATGAAGCCTGCGCCACCGGTGATTAAAGTCTTCAATAGTTCACCTGTAATTGAAATCTCAGGAGATCACCCTCAAATTGAGTGTATGAGAGTGTATTCGCGGTTCCCAGTGCCTGCGTATTCGTGCGATCGGTCATTGTATACATGCTAACGAGTTCCAACGATTTACTAAACTGCCATTCGAGCCCGATTTCGTATTCGCTAATGTCTGAATCAGGGGCATTTCTTTCCGACTTATAACCCCCTTGAAAGAAGGCAGCGCGGAAAAAGGGAAAGAACTCACCATAACACTCGGTTTGAATTCGATACATCGTCATACCGTAACCGCCATAGAGGGCTCCATCGACGACTTCTGTTTGAGTGCTATTGAGGCATGGCCCACGACCTACGGTCCATTCGGCCTGAAATCCCCACGGTTGAGGATAATAGACAAGTGTTGCCCCGAGGCGGTCATCGACAATCCCTTCTTCGTTGCCCGTCTCTAATGTGCCAAGCGGCCGAGCCGTGGGCCCCACGCCGAGTGGGCTGATGGCTGAGGACAAAACGGTGTACTTACCGGTGTAGGCTTGAACGCCCGCTTCGACGATTTGCCCACTCTCAAAAGTATGTGGGACGGTTAACCGGGTTACAAAGTGCAAGTTATCGTTTTGTTCACGAAGCGAGCCCCCTTGGCCATTGTAGAATCCCATACCAAAGACACCATAATTACCCGACCCTTTGAGTCCGTCATCCACCAGCGACTTAAAGGTTTGTTGCGCCCACTCCGGCGTCCAATAGAAAAATGCACCCAGGTCGCGTTCATTCTTGACCGCACTATTGAACGCATCGTTACGATCCAAGGGCAACCGGTTCTGACTCGACTGCAGGTTTTCAAAACCGTAGGGAACTTTCGATTGCCCCACACGGAAGCGATAAACTTTGTCGAGGTCCAAATAAATATCCGCGTAAAGATCACGAATTTGAGCGAATTGATTGTTATCGGGACTGCCAGGGACGTTCGATGCAAAATCGGGTTGAAAGTACAATGCAATTCGCTCGGACACGTCACCAAAGAAAATCAAGCGAGCTCGGCGAATGAGAAAGTTTTGGTTGTCACCGATGGAGCTGTCGCCGACGTGCTGGGGCCTCGCTGATCCAGGAGCTAAATCGATGGTTTCGTTGATGCGGAACTGAGCGTATCCTCGTATTCCGTACTTTTCATACCACGCCAGATTCTTCTCTTCCTTAGATTTATCAGGCTTACCGGCTTCATTTGCCTCGAGCTGATGCATAAGAAGTTCATGCTCAAGCTGTATGATTGCCAGATGTGATTCGGTCTCTTTAAGTCGAGAGAGCAATTGCTCCATCGAAGGTTGCGGGCCGGTTTCAACATTCACTTCTGGCAGCTGCGAAATGTATTCACCACCATCAGTTAAGAAATTTGGTGATTGGCCATGAGTTGCCAACCCATGTAAAAATAGAATGAGCACCGTGGCGGTCACACGGAGAGGACTTCTCATGGTCGGCCATCACACACGACAATCGATTTGTCGTCAAAAATGAGCTGATAAGTGCGTCGGAGTACGCTTCGATCTAGATCGGAACGGACTGCTAGCCAGCTTCAAGGGAATTGGTGATACTTACCTTATTCCTAACAATCCTCCGCTAGCAGTCTTTTGTGATACTCTCGCAAGCTGGCTGCGGCATGATAGCGGTGCTCTCATTTCTCAAGGTTCTCATGTTCGAGCAAGAAATTACGCTTTTCCGCTTCATGCACGGTTATCTGGAGCGTTTGCTCGCCGATTGGGACGAAGCGTACCTAACCGAACCGCTCCCAGGTGCCGTCAACCCACCGGCGTACGTGCTAGGGCACTTGGCGATCTCCAACGACTTCGCGCTCCAATTGCTCGACCAGCCGCGGATATGTCCGCGAGAGTGGCACGTAGCCTTTGCCCCGGGAAGCAGCCCTGAAAAAATGCGCACGGCCTATCCAACGCTCGCGGAATTGAAGGATGCGATTAAGCTCGGCTACGAGCGAGTTTGCGCGGCGGTTCCCCATGCTGATCCCACCGCGATGGCCGAGCCACAGTCTTTTCCCTTCTTCGCCAATACACCCATTCAAACTGTCGGCGATTGCGTGGCCGTCTTGATGACTACGCACTTCTCACTTCACATCGGACAACTCTCGCTGATGCGTCGGCAACTAGGGCAGCCGCCACTCTTTTAAAATTTCGCTTCATCGTCGAGAAATCCCGGGACTTAATCTCGCTAATTGCTTTCACCCTAGAATGGATTACAATGCGGGCCTCTCCGTTTTCCCCTTCTTTTCACTCCTGATCGTGGAGGCCTGCCATGAAGTGCATTGCTGTAGGTGCGTCGATTGTACTCTTAACCCTCGGCCAAATTGCCCTGGCCGCCTCGATTGAGAAGACTACGGGTAAGCCCGACATTCAATCTGCCGGCTCGCTGGCGTTTGGTCCGGACGGCGTGCTGTTCGTGGGCGATGCCCTGAGTGCCGCGGTCTTTGCGATTGAAACGGGCGACAACGCCGCGAACCCCGACAAGAAGGCGGTTGAGCTAGCGGGAGTCGACGGGAAAATCGCCGACATGCTCGGCACGACGCCCGAGGATATTCTCATCAACGACATGGCGGTGAATCCCCTCAGCGGCCATGTTTATTTGAGTGTCTCTCGCGGCCGAGGCCCCGACGCACTACCCGTGATTATGAAAGTCACCGACGGTGGTGAGATTACTGAAGTTCCCCTCGAAAAGGTTGCGTATTCGAAGGCAGAAATGCCCAACCCTCCCGAAAACGCCGAAGTAGGCGAAGGCCGTCGTCGGCGTAATAATCGATTGGAATCGATCACGGATTTGGCTTTCGTCGATGGCCGGCTCTACGTCGCCGGTTTGTCGAACGAGGAATTCTCGTCTCAATTCCGCTCGCTGGAATATCCCTTTACCAAAGCGGAAGCGGGCACGAGCGTGGAAATTTTCCACGGCTCCCACGGCCAATTTGAAACCCGCTCGCCGATTCGCACTTTCACGAACTACAACATCGACGACGCCCCCCATTTGCTCGCCGCTTACACTTGCACGCCGCTCGTGAGAATTCCCATCGCCATGCTTCGTCCCGGCGAGAAAATCAAAGGTGACACGGTCGCCGAACTCGGCAATCGCAATCGCCCGCTCGACATGATCGTGTATAGCAAGGGCGGTGCAGATTACGTGCTGATGGCCAACAACGCACGGGGGCTAATGAAGATTCCCATGGCGAATATCGGAGAGATCGCTCCCATCGTGGATCGCATCCCCGACGTGGCGGGATTAGAATTCGAGACCATCGAAGAGGGCAACGGCGTGGTGCAACTCGATCAGTTGAACAACACCCATGCCGTGACGTTGGTACAAACCGAGGCGGGCCTCGATCTCATAACCATGCCCCTGCCGTAGTCGGTGATCGAATTTGTTGAAAAAATTAACGCCCGGGGATTGCACTCCCCGGG